>JAFAWJ010000495.1 GCA_019242065.1 Chloroflexota bacterium | reverse complement strand
CAAAGTCATTCTCGAGCAGGCCGAGCAGATTGCTCGCGCCGTGCCGCTCCTCGAGCAACGCAGTCAGGCCGACGCGCTGCAGCGCGCTACCCAGGAGATTCACCGACTCGAGAATGAGGGCGACGATCTGCTCGCCGACGCGATCGCCACCCTCTACGACGGTGTTACCGAGGTGCCGCAGTTGATCCATGCCATGCGCTGGAATGACCTGTATCAACTGCTGGAGGACACAACGGACAAAGCCGAAAACGTGGCCACCGTGCTCAACAACATCGCGCTGAAGAACGCTTGATTTCGATAACGCCAAGCCTGGATCTCGCGCTGCTGCTGCTGATCCTTGTGTTGGGGCTGACCTTCGATTTCATCAACGGCTTTCACGACACCGCCAACGCGATTGCCACCGTGGTCGCCACGCGCGCGCTGTCGCCAGGGCAGGCGGTGCTGATGGCGGGCGTGCTGAACTTCGTGGGAGCGCTCTCGGGCACCGCGGTCGCGACGACCGTCGGCATGGGCATCATTCCGCCCGAGATCTCGACCCAGACGCTGGTCATTTCGGCGCTGATCGCCGCGATCATCTGGAACCTGGTCACCTGGTACTTCGGCGTACCGTCAAGCTCGAGCCACGCGCTGATCTTCAGCCTGGTCGGGGCCGGGGTGGCCACGGCCGGGTGGGGCGCAATCGACGTCACCGGGCTGCAAAAGACGTTTCAGGGCCTGGTGCTATCGCCGGTGCTCGGTTTTCTGGCGGCGTTCCTGGTGATGATCGGCCTGCTGCACGCCTTCGCCAACGCTTTTCCGGCCACGGTGACGCACATTTTTGGGCGGGCGCAGCTGCTGTCGGCCGGCTACATGGCGTTTTCCCACGGGTCGAACGACGCGCAGAAGACGATGGGCGTCATGACGATGGCCGTCGCCACGTACTTGCACTGGGGCGGCACCGACTGGCAGGTGCCGCTGTGGATCATCGTGTGTGCCGCCACGGCCATGGGCCTGGGCACCTCGATCGGTGGCTGGCGGATCATTCGCACCGTTGGCCTGCGGGTAGTCCAACTGCGGCCCATTCACGGTTTCGCGGCCGAGACGGCGGCGGCCACGGTGATCGAGTTCGCCAGTCACCTGGGCGTGCCGGTCTCGACATCGCATACGATCAGCTCGGCCATCATGGGTGTGGGTGCAACGCGTCGATTGTCTGCCGTGCGCTGGGGGATCGCGGGTCAAATCATCCTGGGCTGGTTGCTGACGATCCCGGCGTGCTTCGCGCTGGCCTGGCTGGTCCGCATGCTGATCAGTCTGATGGGCGGCTGAGGGTGTCGCTGCGGCCGCGCGCCTTCGTCGAGCAGCTCACGCCGTACGAATGGGAAGCCATGGCCAGCGACGTGGCGACCGCGGCGGGCATCCCGGTCACCGACGTGGTCCGCTTCGACACCAACACCGCGGCGTGGCCGCCGGCCGCCTGGGAGCGGACCGTCCTCGACGTGCCTCGGCTGCCGGTCAACGAGTACCCGCATCCGTCGAACGAGCCGCTGCGGTCGGCGCTGGCATCGCGCTTTGGCGTGGCGCCCGAGCGTGTGATGGTGACCTGCGGCGCGGACGAGGCGCTGTTCCTGGTAGCCAGCGCGTATCTCGGACCAGGGCGCGTCGGCGTGGCGGCCGATCCGACCTTTTCCATGTTTCGGGTCGTGTCTGAAGGCGTGGGGGGCAGCCTGGTCACGGTGCCGGTCGACGCCGAGTGGCAGCTGCCCGTGGAGTCGGTCGTGCGCGCGGGGCGCGAGGCGTCAGTCGGCGTGGTGTGGCTGTGCAGTCCGAGTAATCCGACCGGGCGGACGCTCACGACGGACTTCGTGCGCACGGTGCTGCGCGAGCTGCCAGACGTGGCGGTAGTCCTCGACGAGGCATACGCGGAAATCAGTGGCGAATCCCTGGCGGAGCTGGTGCTCGGGGCGCCGAACGGGATTTTGATTCGGACGTTTTCCAAGGGCTACGGGCTGGCGGGTGCGCGGGTGGGCTACGTCGTGAGCACGCTCGAGGTCGTACGGGCGCTGGAGACGCTGCGGCTGCCGCAGAACATGACCGCTTTTGGCATTGCGGCGGCGTGCCGCGCACTGGAGGATCAGGCGGGCCTCGAGGAGCGGGTCGCGGCGATTGTTGCGGAGCGAACGCGATTCGAGGATGAGCTGCGTGCGCGGGGCTGGCGGCTGGTGCCGTCGTCGGCCAATTTTGTGCTGGCGAGTCCACCGCAGCGCGCGCTGGAGGTGGCCGAGTGGCTGCAGGGGGCGGGGCTGATCGTGCGGACGTATCCGAGTCACCCGCGGCTCAAGGACTGGCTGCGGGTGACGGTGCGCGCGCCCGAGGAGGACAATCGCCTGCTGGCGCGGCTCGACGCGCTCCGCTAGTCGACCGTTCGGTCCTCAGGAGGCGTCGGTCGCGCTGAACGCGGCGATGGGCATGGCGGCGATGGGCGCTTCGGGGCTGCGGGGGGCCGGGTGCAACTGCGTCACCCGCAGGATCTCGTGCTCGTCCAGCGTCTCGTGCTCCAGCAGCGCGTGCGCCAGGCGATCCAGCGCGTCGCGGTTGTCGCTGAGCAGGCGCACACCTTCGGTGTAGCACTCCTGCAAGATGCGCTCGACCTCGTCGTCGATGACCTTGGCGGTCGATTCGCTGTACGGCTTGGCTGAGCCAAGTCCCGAGAGCGCGTCGCCGCGCAGGAATGGATCGTCGCGGCCAGACAGCGTCACCGGGCCGAGTCGTTCGCTCATGCCCCAGCGCGTCACCATCTGGCGCGCCAGGTCGGTGGCCTGCTGGATGTCGTTTTCGGCACCCGTGGTGCGCCCGCCGTAGACGACCTCTTCGGCAGCCCGGCCGCCCATGGCACCCGTGATCCGCGCGCGGAGGTACTCCTCGCTGTAGTTGTGCCGATCGTCCTCGGGGCGCTGATAGGTGACGCCCAGCGCCTGGCCGCGCGGCATGATCGTGACGCGGTTGACCGGATCAGCCCCCGGAACGAGCAGCCCCAGGATGGTGTGGCCACCTTCGTGATAGGCGACCCGCTCGCGCTCGGCCGGGCTCATGACCACGTTACGGGCCGGACCCAGGACGAGCTTTTCGAGCGCGTCCAGGAAGTCGGTCTGATGCACGCGGTCTTCGTTGCGTCGCGCAGCCATCAGCGCTGCCTCGTTGACGAGATTACGCAGGTCCGCCCCGACCAGCCCGGGTGTCGACGCGGCGACAATCTTGAGATCGACGTCCGAGGCGAGCGGCACCCCGCGGGTGTGCACGCGCAGGATGGCTTCGCGCCCGATCTTGTCGGGCGGATTGACCGTGACGCGTCGATCGAAGCGGCCTGGCCGGAGCAAAGCCTGGTCCAGGACGTCAGGGCGGTTGGTGGCCGCCAGGACGATGACGCCCTCCCGAGAAGAGAAGCCGTCCATCTCGGTCAGAATCTGGTTGAGCGTCTGCTCACGCTCGTCGTTGCCACCAAAGGCACCGGTGCCACGTGCGCGACCAATGGCGTCGAGCTCGTCGATGAAGATGATGGCGGGGGCCGCCTCGCGCGCTTGCTTGAACAGGTCGCGGACGCGGCTGGCGCCGACGCCGACGATCATCTCCACAAATTCGCTGGCGCCCATACTGAAGAACGGCACGTTGGCTTCGCCAGCGACCGCACGCGCCAGGAGCGTCTTGCCCGTGCCCGGCGAGCCGATCAACAGCACGCCTTTGGGCACGGCGCCGCCGAGGCGCGTGTACTTCGACGGGTCGCGCAAAAAGTCGACCACCTCTTCGAGCTCGGCTTTGGCCTCGTTGATGCCGGCCACGTCGGCGAAGGTGATGCGCGCCGCGCCGTCGCTGGTCTGGTCGTATCGTTTAGCGCGGCTGCGACCCAGGCCGAACGGACCACTGGATCCGCCAAGCTGACTGGCGGCGCGGCTGGAAATCCAGAAAAACAGGCCAATCAGCAGGATCGTGGGGCCAAAACTGAGCAGCAGGTTTTCCCACCATGGGCGCGGCGCGTCCAGCGAGTGGGCGTTGATGATGACGTTGTGCTGCTCGAGCAGCGTCTCCAGGCCCGGGTCGGCGAAGGTCGGCTGGACGGTCTCGAACGAGGTCGAGGTCTGTTGCTGCTGGCCTTGCTGGGGCTGGTCCGGATAGGTGACTGCGTTCTTGAAGGTGCCCTGGATCGTGTCGCCCTGGCTGGTAATTTCCACGACGTTGTCGGCGGTCACCTGTGCCTTGAAGAAGGTGTAGGGGACGTCGATGCGCGGATTCGGGCGTTCGGGGAGGAAAACCTGCACCAGCAGGTAGTTGAGGACCAGCACGATGACGAAGCCGATCCACCACGGTTTGGGGCGCATCAGCGGGTTCTTCTTGGGCGGCTGCTGGTTGGCCTTGCCCGAGGAGGGCTGAACGTCGTTCGGCCCAGGCGGACGCGGGCGCGTCACTCGGTTTGTCGAGTTATCGCCCGCCATTGGATGTACTCACAAGCATCGGTCGTGCCAGGCACGTTATACGGCGTGTGTCGCGAGATACTCGCGAATTGAGCCCACGATCTTATAAGTCGCGCCCCACAGCTTGTAGGGGCCGATCCAGTAGAACGGGATTTCGCGTGGCTCAGGCCAGCCGGCCAGTTGCCACATTTCCACGGCATGCGCTTCGGGTCGGAGGAGGTCGTCGAGGCGGACTTCGAGGATCTCGTCGATCTCGGTCTCCTGCCGGCGCCATGTCGGCGGGGCACCGTTCAGTCTCCCGAGGAAGGGGGCGATACTGAAGCCGGTCGACACCGTCTCGATGACCGGCAGATCGGTGAGCACGTCGACCTGCTTCGGGTCGAGACCGACTTCTTCTTCGGCTTCGCGAAGCGCCGTCGCAAGCAGGTCGGTATCCTCGGGCTCGCGTCGGCCGCCGGGAAACGCGATCTGTCCACCGTGGACGCCGTGCGGGCTGCGACGGATGAAGACCAGGCGCAGGTCGTCGCGCGGATCGCGGTAGAGCGGCGCCAGGACAGCCGAGTCGACACTCACGCGGCGGCCTGCGCGTGGGGCACCAGGAGCTCGATGTCCTGACAGGCGCCGACACTGTCGAAGCAGAGGCGGTACATGATCCCCGGCTGGATGTACGGCCTGGGGAAGATCTCGCGCGGGTCCAGTGGGATGCCGGCGAGGCTGCCAACCAGGACCAGGATCGGATCGCCGTGACCGACGCCGAGGACCTCCTGACCAGGATGGCGCCGCAGCACGCGTGTGAGCCAGCGCTGCATGCGGGCGTGAATGGCTTGGAGCGTGTCGTCGCCGGGATCGCGCGGATGGGTGTAGAAGTCCCAGCCGATTTTCTCCAGGGCGGCGGCCGGCTCACCCTGCCAGCCCGTGCGGATCTCGATCAGGTCCGAGTCCTGGCGGACGCGGCTGAGTCCAGGTTGGGCGGCCAGGATCACTTCGGCCGTTTGACGCGCGCGCAGTATCGGACTCGAGTAGATGGCAGCCAGCGGACGCGAGTGGAGCGTGGTCGCCAGCGCTTGCGCCTGACGGCGGCCCTCGGGCGTCAGGCCGATCCGCGGCAGCCGGCCGTACAGGACGTTCCTTGGGTTGTGGGCCTCACCGTGGCGCGCCAGCCAGACGGTGGTTCCCCGCGAGGTGTCAGTGGATGACAATCTGCGCGACCGTATAGAAGATGCCGATCACAAAGCTGCCGGCGAGGATGGCAGCGGCGATGCTGTTCTCCTTGAAAATCTCGTCGAGGAGCCGGTAGCGCTTCTCCAGGATCTCGAACACGAGGGCGACGATCACGATGGAGACGACGCTCCACAGGACCGTCGTGCCGAGCGCCTGAAAGAAGCGGACGACCTCGTCGGGCATCAGGGCTTCTGCGACTCCTCGGACCGAGGATAGATGCTCTGCACGTCGGCGCCTTTGAGCGGCCGACCGAACAGGAGCGCGATATGCGTGGTCCAGACACCCAGCACCTCGCCGCCACTCTCGGTGTCGGGCACGTCCTCGGTCGGCTCGAGCTCGAAGTAGACGTTTTCGCCGGGGTCGTCAGGGTTGATGTCGCGCCAGACGTCCAGATTCGGGTAACTGGTCGCGTCGACGGCGGTCGCGGCAAAGATGCCCGTCGAGACGACGCGATACACCTTCCCCTCGTACTCGAAGAGCGTCGGGTTGCGAGCGGCGATGCCCTGGCGCACGCGCGCCTCGAACGCTTTGAGAACGCCGCCTTCGTCGGGGTCGGCCGTGAGTGTTTCGAACTCGGCCGACCTCTGGCGGAGGATGACCGTCCGCTCGTAGAGGGTGTTGCCTTCCGGGGTGATTTCGAGGACGCGGCCTTCGTCGAGGATGTTCCAGCGCCACCGGGTTTCGCGGCGGTTGACCTCCTCCTGGCATTCGAGCACGGCCTGGACGACGCTGTCGCCGGCATCCCAGAAGCTGACCACGTCGCCTGGCAAGAGCGTGTCGACGGTCGGCTGGCGCAGGGCGGGCGGGGTCTTGTCGGGATCCAGGTGCTGCTGCAGGGCGCGGTTGAGTCGGTTGAACATCGTTGTCTAGCGTGGGACCTTCCGGTCTGATGAACTTAGCATGGCGCGTCGCGGCCGAGCGCCGTCGCGGCGGCGCGCAGGTGGTCGCAGGCGACGGCCATCTCGCGCTGCGTGCCCGCACTCCAGCGCTGGCGCGCGGCGTCGAGGGTGGCGGAGCCGGTGACGGGTTGGCGGAGCAAGCTGTCCTGGCCGCAGACGGACTGCAGGGCGTGGGCGGCGTCGGCGAGCTCGGACCAGGCGGGCTGGATGTCGGTGAGGCCTGGCTCGCCGTACAGCCGCGTTTCGATGTCGCCGAGGGCGTTGCAGGCCTGAGGCGGCGGCGGGAAAGTAGCGAGCTGGCCGCGCGCCGTGGCGAGGCGGTCGAGCAGATCCGCGGTCTGCACCCGCTGGGGGTTGGCCAAACAGCCCGTGCCCATCACCAGAAGA
>JAFAWJ010000373.1 GCA_019242065.1 Chloroflexota bacterium | reverse complement strand
AGCGTGATGAAAACGGCGCTCAGTGTATACAAGTAGCCAATCCACAGGAGGTTCCCTACACCACATGCAGATCGACTTGAGCGCGGATGAGACCGCCGTCGTCAGCCAGATCCTCGAGAGTGCCCTCGGCGAGCTCCGTGAAGAGATCTACAAGAGCGAGCTGGCCGAGTACAAAGCCAGGCTCAAGCAGCGCGAGACCGTGATCACGGGTGTGATCTCGCGCCTCGGCACCTCAGCCAGCAGCGCCTGAACTTCTGGGTCGCAGCGCCGCGAACGGTTCACGAGGCCTGCCGACAGCCTTTTCGGCCGCGGCTAGGCTTCGGGGCGCAGGCGCGTGCGTTCCATCGCCAACCTGAGCGTGATCCGCTCGCGCAGCGATTGGGGCGCACTCTGCTCCTGGCATCGCACGCGAACGAGGCGTCGCAACGACTCCTCGAACTGAAACAGGTGCAAGCACCCGCCGCACTCCTCGAGATGGCCGCGGACCTGCACCACGTCCTCATCCGAAAGCTGCCGGTCCAGGTAGGGATTCAGCGCGCGGGCGCAATCCCGACAGTTGATCACCGCGTGCCTCCTCGGGTGCGAGCCACCACGCCGTTCGATTCCGACGCATGCTCGCCGCTACTGCCATTCGGCATGTGGACCTTGCTCCCAGACGTGAAGCCCGCCGCCTGCGCCTGATCCCACAGCGCCCGCTGGAGCAAGCGGCGACCGCGAAACAGACGGCTCATGACCGTGCCCTTGGCGACGCCCGTCGCCTCCGCAACCTCGGCGTAGCTCAGACCTTCGACGTCGGACAGCTGCACCGTGGTTCGAAACTGGGGCGGCAACTGGTCAATCGCGCGCTGGATGGCATCTGCGCCCAGGCGGTCCAGGACGGTGTCCTCGACGTCGGTCACTCGCTCGCCGCCATCCTCGCTCAACTGGTTGTAGAGGAAGAAGTCCTCGGTGTCTTCGAGAGAGCTTTCCTGGGGTCGGCCCTGCTTGCGCCGGTAGGTGTTGATGTACGTGTTGGTCAGAATCTTGAACAGCCACGCGCGGAAGTTGGTCCCAGGTTCGAAGCGGTCGTAGAAGCGATACGCGCGTACCAGGGCGTCCTGGACGAGGTCCTCGGCGTCGCTGGGATTGCGCGTCATGCGCAAGGCGGTGCGGTACAGCGCATCGAGATGCTGGAGCGCTTCTTCTTCAAACCGAGCTCGGGTAGCGGCTGCCTCCTCGTTGGCTGAACGTTCGCCCCGCGGCGCCGCATCGGCGTTCACAGGTCTCAGTCTAACCAACAGTCAACGCGTAACCGGAATTCCTTAATCCACGAAGGTGAGATCGTGGGGGGTACTTTCCGATCGCCCCGCGTCGGTCATGCGCACGAACCTGGCGTTCTGCCGCAGATCGCTCAGCGTCCTGGCGTTCAGATAGCTCATGCCGCTGCGCAGCCCGCCAACCTGCTGATAGAGCACCTCGGACACCGAGCCGCGGTACTGCACCACCGCCTCGACGCCCTCGGGCACGACCGCCGCCGCAAGCTCGTCCAGGACGTCCTCACTGGTCTCGCGCTGGTGCCGCGCGTCGGCCGCGCCGACGCTCGCCATGCCGCGATACACCTTGAAGCGACCCCCATTGCGCAGCACGGTCCTGCCCGGGCTTTCCTCAGTCCCAGCCAGCAGACTCCCGATCATGACCGTCTCGGCTCCCGCTGCGAACGCCTTGGTCAGGTCGCCACTGCTGCGCACGCCACCGTCGG
Source organism: Chloroflexota bacterium (assembly GCA_019242065.1). The sequence continues at coordinate 10,314 of JAFAWJ010000373.1, read as the reverse complement.
CAATGATCGGCACGTCGAACTCGGCCGCGGCGCGAACACAGTCGAGCACGGCGGTCAACTGCGGCACGCCCACCCCGGCGACGATGCGCGTCGAGCAAGCCGCCCCCGGTCCGACGCCCACCTTGACCGCGTCCGCGCCCGCCGAAATCAGGTCGCGCGTGCCTTCCGCGGTGGCCACGTTGCCCGAGATCAGCTGCACCGCGGGGAACGCGTCCTTGACGCGGCGCGTCGCGCGCAGGGCGTGCTCGCTGTGGCCGTGGGCTATGTCCACCACCAGCACGTCCACATCAGCCGCGACGAGTGCCTCCGCCCGCTCCATGTAGTCGCCCACGGCGCCGATCGCCGCGCCGACCAGCAGCCGTCCCTGGCTGTCGCGCGCCGCGTTGGGGTGCTCGGTGAGTCGCAGCACGTCGCGGGCGGTGATCAGTCCGCGGAGATGGCCGGTGTCGTCGACCAGCGGCAGTTTCTCCAGGCGGTGCTCGTGCAGGATGCGGCGCGCCTGCTCGAGCCGCGTGCCGACCGGCGCGGTCACCAGTTGCTCGCCGCCGGTCATGATGCGTTCGACGGGCTGCGACGGATCCTCGGCGAACAGCACGTCGCGCGAGGTGACGATGCCCAGCAGCCGGTCGCCGTCGCCCACGACCAGCAGGCTGTTCACGTTGTGGCGGCCCATCAGCGTGATCGCCTCGCCCACGGTGCGGGTTGGCGCGACCGTGTGCAGCAGCCGCCCACCGATGGCCTCCTCGGGGCGCTTGACACGCTGGACTTCGGCGGCCTCCTGCTCGATCGGCATGAAGCGGTGGATCACGCCCAGTCCGCCTTCACGTGCCATGGCCCGAGCCATGCGGGCTTCGGTCACCGTGTCCATGTTGGCGGCGACGATGGGAATGGTCAGTCGCAGCTCGCGAGTCAGACGCGTGCACGTGTCCACGTCGCGGCGTGAGGTCACCGCTGAGCGACACGGAACGAGCAGCACGTCGTCGTAGGTCAACGCGAGCGGTAGGCAGGCGTGATCGTGCATAGGCGCTTTCTTGCGTCTACAGGTTAGACGGTTACGAGGCGGGACGTTCTCGCAGTGCCATGATTTCCGTCTCGTACTCGCGACACAGGCTGCACACCAGACGCCAGATCTCGGGCGGCACCAGACCCATGTCGTTGAGATCGATCAGGCGGTCGAGGTATGGCCAGCGCGCCGAGTCGGTATTGGTGTGGAGCACATCGACCAGCTTGTTGAGCACGCCTCAGACCTCCACGTTGCGCCAGACACTTGGTGCGTTGACAGAGCTACGCTCCGTGCCGCAGCCTGCGTGCCAGGCAGTTGTTGATTGGATGTGTAACGGTTTTCACCACGTGAGACACCGACTTTAGTGTGCGGCCGGTGCTGAGATGGTTGATTTGAGCGTATCCATCGTCTCGTATCGCACGCCAGAATTGTTGAGACGTTGCCTGTCGGCACTGGCCACCCAGCACACCGCGCTGTCCATGGATGTCACCGTGGTCGACAACGCCTCGGGTGACGGGTCCGTGGACCTGGTGAGGGGCGAGTTTCCATGGGCGCGCGTGATCGCCAACCCGCGCAATGCTGGCTTTGGCGCTGCCCACAACCAGGTCCTCCGCCGGGCCCGCGGCCGCTACTGGCTGGTGCTCAATTCTGACGCGGCACCCACTGGCGATGCGCTCCAGACTCTCGTCGACGCGCTGAATGCCGACCCCGGCCTGGCCGTCGTCGGGCCGAAGCTGCGCCATCCGGACGGCAGTGTCCAACCCTCACGCCGCCGATTTCCGACCGTCGCCTCCTTGTTCCTCGAGAGCACGCAGGTCCAGCGGTTTTGGCCTGACAACCAGGTCGTGCGCGACTACTACGTGCAGGACCGCCGTGACGACGAGCCGCAGGACGTCGACTGGCTGGTGGGCGCCTGTCTGTGCCTCCGCGCCGACGCCGTACGCCAGGTCGGCCTGTTCGACGAGCGCTTTTTCATGTACAGCGAGGAGATCGACCTGTGTCGTCGCCTGCGAGCCGCCGGTTGGCGCGTCCGCTACGTGCCGAGCGCCGAAGTGGTGCACTTCGAGGGTGGCAGCTCGCGCGCCGATCTGGCGGCGCGTGACCAGCGCTTTCAATCCAGCAAGCTGGCGTACGCCGCCAAGTGGCACGGCCCGCCGGTTGCCCTGGCACTGCGCGGGTATCTGATTCTCGAATACCTGGTTCGCGGCCTGGAGGAGACGATCAAGTACGGCATGGGCCGTCAGCGCTCGGAGCGACGCGCGCGGCTGCGTGTCATTGGCCTCGGCCTGCGGCACGCGCTCGGTTTGTGATCACCTTCGTCAGCGGCGAATACCCACCTGAGGTCGGTGGTGTGGGTGACTACACCGCGCATTTGCGCGCCGCCCTGGCCGCGGCGGACCGCCAGAGCGACGTCGTGAGCCGCCGCGAGGTCGGCGGTCGCTGGAATGCTCGGGCGCTGATGTGGCTCATGCGTCACACGCCGGCGACGGGCATCGTCCACGTCCAGTACCAGGCCGCCGCCTACGACCTGCTCGGCGACGTGTGTCTGCTGCCCGGGCTGCTGCGGGCGGTCCGTCCTGGTCTCCGCACGCTCACCACGTTCCACGACGTGCGCATCCCGTATCTCTTTCCGAGGGCGGGTCCGCTGCGTTCCGCCGCGATCCGCCTGCTGGCGCGGACCAGCCACGCGGTCGTCGCCGCCGACTCCCGTGACCTGGCGGTGCTGCGGCAGGTCACCGACGCCACGTGGCACGTACCCATCGGACCGAACGTCGCCTGCAGCCCACCCGACGGCTACGAGCGGACCGCGTTTCGCGCGTCCATCGGGCTGGAGCCCGACGATCTCGCGGTCGTGTACTTCGGGCTGTTGAATGCCAGCAAGGGTCTCGACCTGCTGCTGTCGACCTTCGAGCGCATCCTGACCCGCCGGCCTCGGGCACGCCTGCTGATGCTCGGCGGTCCGGCCGGCGCCAGCGATCCGACCGACCACCTCACCGGTGCGGCCGTCGACGCACGTATCCAGGGTTTCGGAGCCGCCATCCTGCAGACGGGTTGGCTGCCGCCGCGTGAGCTTTCCGCGCACCTGTTGGCCGGCGATGTGGCCCTGCTGCCATACGTCGACGGCGCGTCGGCGCGTCGCGGCTCGCTGCTGGCATGTGCCGAACACGGCTTGCCCATCGTTTCGACGCAACCCGCCGGGATCGAGGTCGCGCCGTACGTGGATGCCGTGGACGCCGGCGTCGCAGCCCTCACCACCGCCGTCCTCGCCGCCGCGGACAGCCCGGCCCAGAAGCGCGTGCGGAGTCGCATTCTTGCCGCCGAGATGAGTTGGCCGCAGATCGCCCACGCCCACGTCGCGATCTACAACCAGCTTCTATACTCGCGGCCGTGATCCGCTCGGTCGAAGTCGAGCGCGGCGACCGCGGCATGCTCCTCGTCGCGGGGGGTGTGGCGGTGATGGCCGGTGTCCTGGCCGCGGCCATCTCACCACTGGTCTCTCTCGCGCTGCTGGTGGCCGCGCTGTTGACAGGCCTCGTCTGGTGGCGGCCGATCGTCGGCGTGTACCTGTTTGTCGCGGTCGTCGCCTTGCTGCCATTTGGCGTGATCCCAGTCCCCCTGGCCAGCACGCAGCCGACGTTCATCGACGCCATCATGATCGTCACATTCGCGGCAATGCTGGCCCGCTGGATCTTCACCAGCGACAAGCTGACGCTCGATCCGCCGGGCGTCGCGCTGCTGGTCTTCGTGCTCGTGGCGATCGCCGCGTTCGTGGCCGGTACAGGCTTCGATGCCATCTCGCCTGAGCTGGCGCGGCGCACCGGCAAGCTGCTGGCCAGTCTGCTGTTCTTCCTGGTTGCGCGCGACCTGTTGAACACCACCGGCCGTCTGGCCGGGATCACTCGGGCGCTGATGCTGGCCGGCGCGGTCCAGGGTGGGATCGGCGCCGCCTTGATGACGCAGTCGCCCTTGAACCAGCTGGGCTTCCTCACAAGTCTGGAGGTGATTGGCTATCCCAGCGACAGCATCCTGCGCTACGTGCCCGGTCCGAACGACACCTACACCGACCAGCTGCGCGCCATCGGCACGTCAGTTGACCCGAACGTCTTCGGTGGGACCCTGATGCTCGCTCTGGCGCTCATCGTGGTGCAGTGGGCGTCGCCGCGGCCTGTGCTGCGCAAAAGCATCCTGATCCTGCTGGCGCTGCCGACGGCGGCCGGCATCCTGCTCAGCCTGTCGCGGGCGAGCTGGGCGGGCCTCGCGATCGGCGTGTTCTTCATTGGCGTGCTGTGCTACCGACGCATTCTGGTCCTCGGCCTGATCGGCGGCGTGTGCATGCTCGCGACGCCGTTTGCTCAGTCGTTCATTGCTCGCTTCGTGGGCGGCTTTTCGACTGCCGATCCGGCCACCGCGTTTCGACTCGGCGAGTACACCAACGCGCTGACGCTGATCGGGCGCTATCCGCTGCTCGGCATCGGCTTTGGCGACTCGCCGGACATCGACGTGACCGCCGGGGTCTCCAGTGTGTACCTGCTGGTCGCGGAGCAGACAGGCCTGCTCGGCCTGAGTGTCTACCTGGTGGCGCTCGTCACGACGTTTCTGATCGGCCTGCGTGGCCTGCGCGAGATGTGCGATCTGCGGCTCCAAGGCATCCGCGCCGCGTTCCTGGCGGCCATGACCGCGGCGCTGGTTACAGGATTCCTCGACCACTACTTTGCGAATCAAACCTTCCCGCACGCCGTGGCGCTGTTCTGGCTGTACGCCGCCGCGCTGGTCTCCGCCAGTCGCCTGACCCCAACGCCGGCACCCGCAGGTCAGGGACCTGCGCCTCAGATGGCCGGGGCGCGTGTTGGATCGGGTCGTCCTGGGGAATGAACCTCTCCGTCAGACTGATCACCCAGGTGACAGTGCGGATCTCACAAACCGACAACGCGATCGCGGTCAGCCGTCAGTTCCCGTTTACTTGGCTGTGGCCGCCACCGCCTGCGACGGATCGGGGATCAGCAGCACATCCCCCGGCTGCACGCTGGCCGCCGTCAGTCCGCTCGCCGAGGCAATCGCATCGCTCGACAGGTTGTTGCGCGCCGCGATCTGGTCGAGCGTTTCGCCGTCCTGCACCCGATACAACCAGCCCGGCTGCTTCGGGACGGTCAGCACCTGCCCGACCTTGAGCTGATTCACATTCTGGAGCCCGCTGGCCTTGGCGATGACCGCGCTCGAGACGCCGTACGTGCTGGCGATGGTGTGCAGTGTGTCCCCTGGCTGCACCGTGTAAGCGAGAAACGCACCCGAGGCCGACGTGTTGGGCGTCGCCCCCGGCGCAGCCACAGTGTTCCCGGCGCTTGAGCCCGTCGAGCCGCTAGTCGCCGTCGAGCCGCCCGCCACGGGTGTCGTCGCTCCCGAGGTCGACCCAGCGGCCACCGCCGGTGCACTACTCGTAGTGGTCGACGTGGCAGATCCACTTGAAGTGGTCGTGCCCGTCGTCGGTACACCGCCCACCGAAGTCGAGGCAGCAGCTCCGCCCGTATCGGTCGCGCTCGCCGCCGCGGGCCCAGTCGTCGCCGTGCCCACAGACGTCACGGTGCCAACACTCGTCGGCGTCAGCATCCCCGCCGCCACCGCCGTCGGCCCCGAGGTCGCCGCCGCCGGCCCGGTCAATTCCGGCGCCGCCGGCTGCCGACCAGTCGCGCCCTCGATGATCACCGCGACGATGAGCAGCGGCACCAGCCCGACCGCCGGCACCAGCCACCACCACCGCCACGCTGGCGCCCGGATACCTCGGCTGGATCGAACTGCCTGCGTCGTTCGGCGGGGTTGGGGCGGTCGGTAAGGGCCAGGCACCGTGGGGCGTACCTGCTTCGCAGAGGATGTGCCGATCTCAGGGTAGCGTACTTGTGACCCGATCCAGTAGAGATCAGCCCATGCTCGTCGCGTGGACTGGCCACCGCCCCGACCTCTTCCGCGATCCGGCGGCCGCGCGCGCGACCGTGGAAGCCACAGCCAGAGAGCTGGCCGAGCAGGCTGCGTGCCGCTTTCTGACCGGCGGCCAGCGCGGCGTCGACACCTGGGCCGCCCTGGCCGCGCTCAGCCTGGGCATCCCGTTCGACCTCGTCCTACCGTTCGAGGCCGCCACGTTCACTGAGACCTGGCGTGAGTCGGATCGCCGCGTCCTGGAGCACACGCTGTCCCACGCCACCACGGTCCGCGTCGCGGGCGGCTACACCGAGCGCAACCGACTCCTGGCCGAGAAACCCGCTCTGCTGGTCGCCGTCTGGACCCGCACCGAAGGCGGCGGCACCGCCGAAACGCTAGCCCTGGCCCGCCAGGCCCACACCCCCATCCGCGAGCTCATCCTCCCCTCATCCCCAACCGCCGCCACCGCCGACGGCCGCGGCATCTGAGATCAACTCAGTTCGGCAACACCACCACCCGCGCCAACGTCTCCGAGCGCTCGAGCTTCATCCCCACCACGCCCTTGCGATCCCGCGCCACGACGGGCACCGTCTCCCCCGTGGCCCGCGCCGTCCGCCCGCCCTCGGCAATAAGCAGCACGTCCTGATTGGCGTCCAGCACCCCCGCTCCAATCAGTGGCGTCCGCCCCACCAACTGCATCGTCGCCACGCCGCCCGTCGCCCGCCCCTTGCGCGGATACTCCCCCAGCGGACTGCGCTTGACGAACCCGGTGCTGGAGACCACCCACAGCATCCGCTCGTCCTCATCCGCAATCCAGTCCGCGCCGATCACGCTGGCCGACCCCGAGAGCGAGATCGCCTGCACCCCCTGTCCAACGCGCCCCGCGGCCCGCAGATCGCCATCGGCAAACCGCAGCGTCTTGCCGTCCGAGGTCGTGACCACGTAGTCGCCGCCGCCAGGACTGACGACCATCGCCGCGACGCTGTCCTTGCCGAGCAGCCGCAGATCAGGCGACGGCTTCTCGTCGACGCGCACGTACTCGGAGAGCGCCGTCTTTTTGACGCGCCCTTCGCGGGTGAACACGACCAGATACACCTCTTCCGAAAAGGCGCTCACCGGCACGACGCTGACCACGCGCTCGCCCGGGTCGAGACTGATGAAGCTGCGCACCAGCTCCCCCCGCGCCGCGCGCGTCACCTCCGGCAGTTTGGCCACGCGCACCGTCGCCACCCGCCCCGTCGACAGCTGACACAGCAGATAGTCCGTCGTCTGCGCCGGGTGCACCTCGAGCAGCCGCTCGTCGCCCCGCACCGTGCCGGCGTTGGTCTTGCCCGCGTACGTGTTAGTGGCCATCGCTTTGAGGCCCCCGTCGCTGGTCAGCGCCACAAGGACCTTCTTGCTTTCGATGGCCGCCGGCACCTCGGCCACCGGCGTCGCGGCGTCCTCCTCCGACAGGATCGCCGTCCGACGATCGTCGGCAAAATCGTTGATGATCGTCTGCATCTCGTCTTTGATGGTGGCGACCATCTTCGGCTCGTGCGCCAGCAGGTCCTCGAGGTAGGCGATCCGCTCCTGAAGTTCTTTCTTCTCGGCGCGGTACGAGGCCAGGTCCAGGCGCGTGACCTGCGCCAGCGTCATCTCGCTGATGCGCTGCGCCTGAATCTCGGTCAGCTTGAAGCGTCTGATGATCTCTTCGCGCGCCACCTGGCGGTCTTTGGCCGCCTGGAAGATCCTGACGATCTCGTCGGCGTGCACGGCGCCGATGATCAGACCCTCGACCAGGTGCAGCCGCTCGCGGGCACGCGCCAGGTCGAACTCACTTCGTCTCCGCAGGACGTTGAGCTGGTGCTCGTTGTACCGCCGCAGCAGCTCGACCATCCCGACCGTTCTCGGCGTGCGCGCGGGCTCGTTCTCCGCGCCGAACAGGAACGTCATCTGCACCGAAAAGCTGGTCTGCAGGCTGGTGTGCTGGTACAGCGCGGCCACGACCTCGGCGGGCGTCGCTTCTCGGCGCAGTGGCAGCACGATGCGCGTGCCATTCTGGTCGCTGGATTCGTCGGGGATATGGCCTTCGAAGACCAGTCCGGGCAGTTTGCCGTCGTTGAAGGCTTTGGCGATGCTGGTCTTGACGCTGGCCCGACCGACGAACGGCACCTGGGTCACGATCAGCCGCCGGCCACGCTGGTCCTCTTCGAGTCGGATCGTGCCGCGATGGACGACGCGCCCGCGGCCGGTGGCCAGATAGTCGCGAATGCCCTCTTCGCCGACGACCGTGCCGCCCGAGGGAAAGTCGGGTCCCTTGACGTAGCGCATGAGGTCGAGCACGCCCATTTGCGGCTGGTCCAGCAGTGCGATGCACGCGTACAGCACCTCGCGCAGGTTGTGCGGCGGTACGCGCGTGGCGAAGCCGAGGCCGACGCCGTCCTGGCCATTGATCGCCGGCGGAATCCGCGCCGGCAGATAGTACGGCTCGACGACTTTCGGGTCCTGTTTGTAGGTGGGCACCAGCGGGACAGTGTCCTTTTCGATGTCGCGTAGCATGATCTCGCCGATCCGTGACAGGCGCATCTCCGTGTAGCGCATGGCCGCCGCCGGATCGTCGTCGTCCGAGCCGAAATTCCCCTGTCCGTCGATGAGCGGATAACGCAGCGTAAAGTCCTGTGCGAGCCGCACCGCCGCGTCGTAAATCGCCTCCTGGCCGTGCGGGTGCGCCTGGCCCATGACCGTACCCACCACCTCGGCCGACTTGACGGTCTCGTGCGACGCGTCCCAGCCCATGCGGTACATGAACCACAGAACCCGCCGCTGGACGGGCTTGAGCCCGTCGCGCGCATCAGGAATCGCCCGCGCATTCGACGAAACCCCATATTCCGCATACGAGTTCTGAATCGCCGCCGAGAACTCCTCCTGGCGGATCTGCTCAGTTTCGAAGGTCATGCCGGCTCACACATCCAGGTCAGTAAGGCGTGCCGCCTGCGCCAGAAACTCGCGCCGCGCCTCAGGCCGCGACTCATCCATCAAATCCGCCACCACCTGCGCCGCGATCGCGCTGTCCTCCAGCGTCACCTGCTTCAAAATGCGCGTGGCCGGGTGCATGGTCGTCTCGCGCAGCTCCGACGCCGTCATCTCACCCAGACCCTTGTAGCGTTTGATCGGCGCATTCTTCGCCTCAGGATTGCGACCCATGTACCGCCGCAACGCCTCGTCGTCGATGAGCCAGCTCGTCTTCCCTTTCCATTTGACCGAGTACAGCGGCGGCATAGCCACGAACACGCGGCCACTTTCGATCAATCCCGCCGTCTCCTGGTAAAACAGCGCCAGTAGCAGCGCCCGAATATGGCCACCGTCGACGTCAGCATCGGTCATGATGATAATTTTGCTGTACTTGCACTTCTCGATATTGAAAGCGCCGCGCACCCCCGTCCCGATAACTGAGGCCAGTAGCGCATATTCCTTATTAAGCTGCAAGCGTTCGGGCCGAGCATTGATCACGTTGATCGGCTTGCCGCGCAGCGCCAGAATGGCCTGATAACTCGCATCGCGCCCTTGCTTGGCATTGCCCCCCGCGCTCTGGCCTTCGACGATAAAGAGCTCAGCACGATCCGGATCAGTCGTCGAAGCGCGCGCAAACTTGGAGGTATCCAGGTCCACCGTCTCGGCGCGCTTTTGCCCGGTTCGCGCCAGTTGTTCCTCGGCGGCAAGCCGGTTGGCAAGCTTCTGGTCATCCTGGATCTTCTTGAGCCAGTCGCGCGCCTGCGTCGGCCGCGCGTCGAACCATTCCTTCAGGCCTTCGATCACTACCGAGCGAACAATGCCTTCGACCGGCGCGTTGTTCAGCTTGTTCTTCGTCTGACCCTCAAACTGTGGGTCCTTCAACTTGACCGAGATCGCCGCGACAAGCCCCTGCTGAATGACCTCAGGTTTGAAGGCCTCTTTGTCGCGGTTTTTGATGATGCCCATCTTGGATGCGTAGTCGTTGGCCACCCGCGTAAGCGCCGCCTTGAACCCGCGTTCGTGCACCCCGCCATCGGGAGTGCGGACCGCGTTGGCGAACGAGTGCAGGTCGAGCTTGTATCCGCGATTGGGCAGGATGGCGACTTCGACCAGCACCTGCTCACGCAACTGGCTGAAGGTGATCGGCTTGCTGAACAGCGGCTCAACGCCAGGTGGGCTCGCGGAGCGGACGAAGTCAGCCAGGCCTTCGCGCGAAAGAAACGTCTTGCTGACGACGACTTCCTGCTCGTCATCCCACACCGAGAGGTGCAGCGCCAGGCCGCGGTTCAGGTGTGCCGCGGCCTGCAACCGACGCTCGAGCGTCTCGCGCGGATAGTAAGCGTCGTGGTCGAAGATGGTTCGGTCGAACAGCCAGCGCAGCTGCGTGCCGTGTTTTTTCGGATCGG
>JAFAWJ010000132.1 GCA_019242065.1 Chloroflexota bacterium | reverse complement strand
TCGACAGGCGCAGGCGGCGGCACGATCGTCGCCAACGCGATGAAGTTCGTGGGCTCGCGCTACGTCTTCGGCGGCACCTCGCCGTCGGGCTTTGACTGCTCGGGCTTCGTGTACTACGTCCTCAACCGCAGCGGCGAGCCAATCGGTCGCGGCATGTGGCAGCAATACAACGGTGGCGCGCATGTGTCCATCAACGCGCTGCAGCCTGGCGATACGGTGTTTTTCGCCAACACGTACGAGCCAGGGCTGAGCCACGACGGCATCTACATCGGCGGCGGGCAGTTCGTGCACGCGGCTGACGAGCAATCAGGTGTGACCGTCAGTAGCCTGTACACCAGCTACTGGCAAGCCCACTACATGGGCGCCACGCGGCTTTGGTGAGCTGAACGAGAGCGATTCACTCCAAAACCTGACGGGGAAGACGGAGCGAATCCTCCATCCAGCGCAGCGGCCAGCCGCTTCGAGGCTCTTGGACGTTACTTGTCGCTGGCGCGCGCGAGCTCGTTACGGGTGACCAGGCCCAGCAGACGACCCTCGGCCATCACCGCGATGTGCTCGACACCCTCTTCCAGGATCAGGTGCAGCGCGCCGAGCGCCGGGGCACTCGGCTCCATCGCCGGTGCTGACTCGATCGGCTGCATGGCGCGCTCGATGCTCGTCTGCGGCCAGCTCTGCATCGGAATGCGGCCCAGCTCGCGCAGGCTCAACAGGCCCACCAGGTAGTCGTCGCGATACACCGCGTAGGTGCGCGGCGCCATAGCCGCGGCCTGCTTCTGGAGCAGGTGCTCCTCGGCGAACGTCTGCACCGATACGCCCGCCTGCACCTTGCCGAAGTCACGATCCATGACCGAGGCGACGGTCAGGCGTCGCAGCGTTTCTTGAAATGCCGTCGCGTACTGCGAGCTCATGGCACCGGCATACATGAACCAGGCGATCAGGATCAGCCACAGGCCGCCGAACGAGCCGGTGCTGCCGTCGAACAGGATCCACACGCCCGAGAACAGCAGGCCGACTGCTGCCAGTTGGCCCACGCGCGCGGCGATCTTGCTGGCCCACGCCAGATCCTGACCGGCGTACCACACCAGCCCGCGCAGCACGCGGCCGCCGTCGAGTGGAAACGCTGGCAGCAGGTTGAAGATGGCCAGGGGAATGTTCATGGTGGCCAGCCACAGCCCCATCACGCCGACGGCCGGCGCGAGCGGCCACACGCCCCAGCTCATCAACGCCGCGACGCCGCCGATCACGAGGCTCGAGGCCGGGCCGGCAATCGCGATCAGGAACTCGGCGCGCGGTGTCGGCGACTCGCGCGTGATGTGCGCCATGCCGCCCAGCAGGAACAGGCTGATCGTGCGCACCGGGATGCCGTAGGCGCGCGCCACCAGCGCATGCGCCAGCTCGTGGGCGTACAGGCTCGCCACGGACAGGATCGCCGCAATCACCGCCAGCGACCACAGCTCGACCAGCGAAAAGCCCAGCCGCAAGCCACGGAACGTCGAAAAGGCCACGTACACCAGCAGCGCGAACAACAGCAGCCAGCTCCAGTTCGCGGTGAACTGAATGCCGAACAGGCGGAACAGGGGTACGGTCTGCGTCCCCGGTATGGTCAGAAACGGGGATCGGCGGCCCCCTGAGCTTGCCGCCATGTGCCTCAGCGAGCCAGCAGCGGCAGGAGGAAGTACAGAATGATCAGCGCCACAAGCAGGCCACCGATGACCGCGGCGACGCGGTGCAGGTCGCTCTGGACATAGGCGTACTCATCTTTGTAGTCGGAGAACGGTCTGGGCGTTGCGCGGGCGCCCCCGCGGCTCGCAGTGGAGGCCGGGGCGCGTTCCAGCGCGGGGCTGGTTTCGACCTCGGCGTCCAGCGTGTCAGTGTCGGCGCCGTTGGCGTCGACGAGCTCGGTCTCAGGGGTCGCAAAATTGTAACGACGCTCGGTAGGTCGGCGGCGGTCCCGCTCGCGGCGAGCGGCCAAGCGGCGCTGGAGGTCTCGATTGACGCGTGGCATTGCCTGGGTGTCGCCTGTTCTCGGCGGAGTATAGCCCAGGGGCGCGGCGGCTAACGGCCGATCGTGCCGCCACCCAGCACGTACTCGCCGTCGTACAGCACCAGCGCCTGGCCTGGTGTCAGCGCCCGTTGCGGCTCATCGAAGTGGACTTCGAGCTCACCGGCACCGGCACCGGCATCTGGCGCGCGTTGCACGGTGCACGCCACCTCCTGGGCCCGATAGCGCGCTTTACCCATCGCTCGCAGTGGCGCCGTGGGCGGCTCGCCGGCAATCCAGTTGACCTCTTCCAGCACGCAACTCGAGCGCAGCAGATCCGCAGGGCCGCCGACCACGACCGTATTGGTGGCCGGCTCCAGTCCTGTGACAAACAGCGGCTGCCCCGTTGCCACGCCAAGCCCGCGGCGCTGGCCGATGGTGTGCAGGGCGATGCCCTTGTGCTCGCCGAGCAGCGTGCCGTCGCGATCGACAATTGGCCCGGGCTGCAGGACCTCGGGCGCGTACAGCTCGATGAACTCGGTGTAGCGCTTGAACGGCACGAAGCAGATGTCCTGGCTTTCGGGCTTGTCGGCCACCGACAGGCCCAGGTCCGCCGCCATCCGGCGTGTCTCGGACTTGTGGAACTCGCCAAGCGGCATCATCGCCGCACCCAGGCGAGCCTGCGACATGACGTACAGCACGTAGCTCTGGTCCTTGGCTGGGTCGGCGGCCTTGCGAAGGCGATGCGGAGCTCCGTGCTCGATGCGCGCGTAGTGACCGGTCGCGACGTACTCGGCGCCCAGCTGCCGCGCTTTGACCAGGAGCGCATCGAACTTGATGAACTGGTTGCAGCGGATACACGGATTGGGCGTGCGACCGCTCGCGTAGGTATTCACGAAGTCACGGATGACTCTGTCCTCGAAGACCTCGCGGAAGTTCAGCACGTAGTAGGGAATGTCGAGCGCGTCGGCGACGCGGCGGGCATCCTCGACCGCGCCCAGCGCGCAACACGCGTCCTCCCGCTGGATGTCGGGCATGTTGGGCAGCTCGGGCCACACGTTGAGCGTGACGCCCGTGACGTCATGTCCGGCGCGCTTGAGGAGCGCGGCCGTCACCGAGCTGTCCACGCCGCCGGACATGCCGACGATCACTCTGGCCATGTGGCGGGATTCTAAGCGAGCTGCAGCTCGGTAAGGTCGCCGTTTTCGTCGGCGGGGTCGGCCTTGGTGATCCGCCAGGCGCGTACGTCGGGCTGATGCGTCAGGCTGACCAGGACGTACACCGGCGCCAGGTCCGTCGCCAGACGAATGTCGGTCGGCGATGGCCGCGCCTCGCTGTGCGTGTGGGAATGGTAGTAGCCGACCACGTCCAGCCCGAGGTCGTCGAGCTCGTTGTACACCCGCAGCTGGTCACGCGGATCCATGTAGTAGTGCACCGGGGCACGCCCGCCGGTCGCAGCGCCACTGGTGCGATCGCGAAAGACATCTCGCTCGGCGCTGACCTCCTCAGCGGTGTTGCGGACGCGGAAGACGCGCACCACTTCGCCATCTCGGCCACCGAGAATGCCGCAGACCTCATCGGGATCGCCTTCCTGCGCGTGGGACCGAAGCTCGTCCTGTAGCGCACTGGGAAAGACGATCACCACCAGACTTTGTCGCGAACGGTGTCCTGCGCGGCCTCGAGTGATGCGCTCCACACGCCGAGGCTCAGGTATTTCCAGCCGCCATCGGCGAACAGACACACGATCTCGGCGTGATCGACATCACGCGCCACCCGTAGCGCCGCGTGCAGCACCGCCCCGGAGGAGATCCCAGCGAACACGCCTTCCTGTGACGCCAGACGGCGGGTCATGACCAGCGCGTCGTCAGAGGTAACCAGGATCTTGCGATCGAGGACCGATGCGTCGAGTACGGGCGGGATGAAGCCTTCGTCCAGGCTGCGCAGGCCCTGCACGCCGTCGCCCGGATGCGGCTCGGCGGCGATGATCTGCACTCCGGGTTTGTCCTGTTTCAAACGTCGGCCCGTTCCCGTCAGCGTGCCGCCGGTGCCAAGTCCGGCCACGAAGTGGGTGACCTCGGGCAGATCGCGCAGGATCTCGGGCGCTGTCGAGTCAAAGTGGGCGCCGGGATTGGCCCGGTTGCCGTACTGGTACGGCATGTAGAACCGCTCAGGGTGTTCGGCGACCATCGCCTGCGCCCGGCGAATCGAGCCGTTGCTACCCAGCTCGGCCGGCGTGAACTCCAGCGCGGCACCGTACGCCTCGAGGAGCTGCCGGCGTTCGACGCTCACGTTCTCGGGCAGCACTGCCAGAAATCGATAGCCTCGCCGACGCGCGAGCATCGCCAGGGCGATGCCCGTGTTCCCGCTGGTGGGCTCCAGGATGATGCGTTCCGAGCCGGCATGCAGCTCACCCGCGGCCTCGGCGGCATCCAGCATTGCCAGCGCAATGCGGTCCTTCACCGAACCCGAGGGGTTCGCACCCTCGAGCTTGGCCCACACCCGCACGCCGGGCCGCGGATTGAAGCTCGGCAGCTCGACCAGCGGCGTGTTGCCAATCGTGCCCTCGATGGTCGTCGTGGCTGGTGAGGATGATGGCCTGGCGCCCAGCTGTACCACGCGAGTCAGCGACCCCCGGCCACGGCTGGGAGGATCGAGATCACGTCACCCGCATCGAGTGGCGTGTCCAGACCCTTCAAATAGCGGATGTCTTCGTCGTTGACGTAGATGTTGACGAAGCGACGCTGCGCTCCATCCGTCTCGAGCAGCTGTCCGGCAAAACCGGGATGGCGCTGCTCCACGTTCTCGATGAGCTCGCGCAGCGTCGCACCGTCGGCGGCAACCACGCGCTCGCCACCAACCGTGGGCCGCAGCATGGCTGGTACGCGCACATTGGCCATCGGCGATCAGCCCAGCGCGGTGACCGGCGCTCCACAGAACGCCTCGTAGTCGATCAGCTCGTGGATCGTCGGGTTGTCGCCGCACAGCGGGCACTCGGGATCGCGCGGGATCCTGACCTCGCGGAACTCCATAGTCAGGCTATCGAACAGCAGCAGCCGATTCACCAGCGGCTCGCCGAGGTCGAGCAGCAGCTTGACGGTTTCGACGGCCTGGATCGTTCCGATCACGCCGCACATGGCGCCGAGCACCCCGGCTTCCGCGCAACTTGGCACCGCACCAGGCGGTGGCGGAGCGGGGAACAGGCAGCGGTAGCAGCCCTTGCCGGGCAGAAAGACGTTCGCGCGGCCTTCGAAGCGGAACAAGGTTCCGTCAACCAGCGGCTTGCCCAGCAGGTAGCAGGCGTCGTTGACCAGGTAACGAGTCGGGAAGTTGTCCGAGCCATTCACGACAACGTCGAAGTCCTTGATGATCTCCAGCGCGTTGGCTGACGAGATCGGCTCGTTGAACGTCACGACCTCGACGTCCGGGTTGACGTCGGCCAACCGTTCACGAACGGAATCAACCTTGGGTCGGCCAATGTTGGCGTGCCCGTGGATGATCTGACGATGCAGGTTGCTCAGATCGACGACGTCGTAGTCGACGATGCCAAGTGTTCCGACCCCGGCCGCCGCAAGGTACAGCGCGGCCGGCGAGCCCAGCCCACCGGCGCCGATCAGCAGGACTTTGGCGGCCAGCAGCTTGCGCTGACCAATCGAACCCACCTCGGGCAGAATGATGTGGCGGGCATAGCGTCGCGCCTGGTCCAGCGACAGGGCAGCGCCCTTCGCGGTTCCGTTGACCGATCCATTGACGGATCCATTGATTGCTCCGTCCGACGTGGACGAAGTCCCATTCAAGTTGTTGGCCGTTGAGCTCACGTATGCTCCCGAACTCGCTCTGAGTGTTCAGATCTCTGCAGTGAAAACGCCTGGTGCGCGGGATCCATTCCCTCGCGGGCATGGTCCTGTTCACCGCGGCGGGCGCGGATAGTCAGTTGCTGCTCGAGCAGATCCTGGATCGTCGTGCGGTCGAGCACCCGCTGGGAGGCTTCGGCGGCTTCGAGCCACGCGTTGCGAACGGCGCAGGCTGCCCACCAGTCGCTGCCCTCCGAGTCCGCCGACGGCGAGTGCACGAACTCATGCGGGACCACCGGTCCCTCCAGGGCGGTGACGATCTCGCCGAGGGTCACCTGGCGCGGGTCGCGGGCCAGCTCGTGGCCGCCGTGCGGCCCACGACTGCTGCGCACGATGCCCGCGCGTCGCAAACCGCTCAGCAGCTGATCGAGGTACGCCTCGGGGATCTTTTGGCGGGCCGCAATCTCAGCGCACTGCACCGGACCCTGGCCATAGCGTCGGGCAAGCTCGATCACGGCGTGTGCCCCGTAGTCGCTACGCATCGTCAATCGCACGAAAGCTAAGTAATCCCGTCAACATTGTAAGAAATCTAGCCGCGACGGATCTACCCTGGGTGGGTGAGCGTGATCACGTTGTTGACTGACTTCGGCCTGCGCGACACGTATGTCGGTCAGGTCAAAGGCGCGATCCTGGCCATCGCGCCGAGCGCACGCATCGTCGACCTGACGCACGCCGTGCCGCCCCAGGATGCGCAGGCGGGCGCGTTCTTGCTGTGGTCAGCCGTCGACGTGTTCCCCGCAGGGTCAGTGCACGTGGCCGTAGTCGATCCAGGGGTGGGTTCGCCGCGCCGGGCCATCGCACTCCGCACGGCGCGCGGCGACATCCTGGTCGGTCCTGACAACGGCCTGCTCATTCCGGCCGCCGAGCGGTTAGGTGGCATTCGCCACACGCTGGAACTCGATCGGCCAGAGTTCTGGCGTCGGACGACGTCGGCAACCTTTCACGGCCGAGACATTTTCGGGCCGGTCGCGGCCCACCTGGCCGACGGCCTACCGCTCGATCGCGTCGGCTCACCGATCAGCGACGTGGCGCGCCTGTCCTTGCCGCTCGTGTCCGAGGGTCTCCGCGGCGAAGTCATCCACGTCGATACCTACGGGAACCTGGTGACCAACATCGCCGCCGTCCGGTTGCCAGCCCGCTTCCAGGTTGGCGTGGCGGGCCGCACAGCACCTGGCGGACCGTATTACGCGGCCGTGCCACCTGGCGAGTTGGTCGCGCTGGTCGGCAGCAGTGGTCTGCTGGAAATCTCGGTGCGCGACGGCAACGCGGCACAGGTCACCGGCGCCCAACGCGGAGCGCCGATCAGCGTCGAGCTGCTTCAGGCCATCGACGCTTAGCGGCCGCCGGCCACCGCCGGAATGATGCTGAGCTCGTCGCCCGACTGCAACGCGGTATCCAGGCCATTTTTGAAGCGGACATCCTCGCCGTTGACGTACAGGTTCACGAACCGCCGCAGCGCACCCGACTCGTCGCGCAGCCGGCCTTTCATGGCCGGGTAGCGCGTCTCCAACTCGGAGATCACGCCTTCGACGTCCTGCGCGTCGAGATTGACCTCCGCGGTTCCGTCCGTCGCGGCGCGCAGTGGCGTGGGAATGCGAACCCGAACACTCATGCAGTCTCAGCCGTGGCCGGCTCTATGCGCACGCCTTGCTCCTTGGCCCATGCCAGAGATTTTTCAATCGCTTCGGTCGAACCCACGACTTCCAGGATCACCCATCCGCGATCGTGGCTCAGGTTCGCTCGCCGGATGTTGGTGGCGACGCCGAATTCCTTGCCCATGTTGTAGATCACTGGCGTGTTGATCAGGTCTGGTGGAAACGTGAATTTCACTCGTTCTGAGGCCATTGACTATGCACCCCTCTGTCCGCCTCGATCGCCTGGTTGAAATGCTGCCTCGAACGATGCCAGCGTTGGCGCCAGGTGTAAAGGTGGCGTGACCTCACCCGCAACGGCATCGATCGTTTTGAAGCCATTGCCGGTGATGTACGCGACGACGAGCTCGTCCGGGTCGATCTTGCCGGCAGCCTTCAGCTTCTTCAGCACACCAATGGTGACGCCGCCGGCTGTCTCGGCGAAGATGCCTTCCGTGCGCGCCAGCAACCGGATACCGTCGACGATTTCGGGGTCGCTCACCGCCTCGAGTGCGCCACCCGTCTGTTCGACAATTTTCAGGGCGTAGTACCCGTCGGCCGGGTTGCCGATCGCCAGGCTTTTGGCAATCGTCTTCGGCCGCACTGGCTGAACGTCGTACGTCCCGGCGCGCGCGGCCTGGACAACGGGTGAGCAGCCGTCGGCCTGGGCTCCGATCATGCGCGGCGGTCGACCGCTCTCCACCAGACCCACGGTCTCGAGCTCCGCGAACCCCTTGTGGATCTTGGTGAACATCGATCCGCTGGCGATGGGCACCACCACCGCGTCGGGCCTGCGCCAGCCCAGCTGTTCGGCAACCTCGAACGCCAGGGTCTTGGAGCCCTACGAGTCGTACGGCCGCAGGTTGATGTTGACGAACGCCCACGGATACAGGTCGGCGATTTCGCTGCTCAAGCGATTGACGTCGTCGTAATTGCCGTCCACGGCGAAGATGGTCGGCTCGTAGATCGAGGCGCCCAGGATCTTGGCCTCCTCCAGATCCGACGGGATGAAGATGCAGGCGCGCAGCCCGGCCTTGGCGGCATGTGCGGCCACCGATCCCGCCAGATTGCCGGTCGAGGCACACGAGAGGACCTCGAAGCCGAGCTCGATGGCGCGTGTGCTGGCGATGGAGACGGGCCGGTCCTTGAACGAGAACGTCGGGTTGACGGTGTCGTTTTTGATCCACAGGTTCTCGAGGCCCAGCTCACGGCCGAGGTTGTGCGCCCGCACGAGCGGCGTGAAGCCCGCGTGCGTGTCGACGACCCGCTCGCCCTCGATGGGCAGCAGCGCTCGATACCGCCACAGCGTGCGCGGACCAGCCGCGATACTCGCCCGCGACACGCTCGCGCGGACAGCGTCGTAGTCGTACGCGACCTCGAGCGGACCGAAGCACATATCGCACACGTGGCGCGCTTCGGCGGGGTACAGTGCGCCGCACTCGCGGCACTGCAGGCCGCGGATGCGGCCAAGTCCAGCCGGCGGACTGATCGGCGGCTGAATCGTCGTGGTCATGATGCCGTTCCTCCCACTGATGGTTCCTGCAAACCTATCCAGGCGGGAGGCTCATGACGCGGTGCTTTGAGCTAGCGCAGCGACGCGCAGTAGCGTGCGTCCTCATCTCCCGACGTCACTGCTGCAACACAGCGCATCGGCGGA
>JAFAWJ010000443.1 GCA_019242065.1 Chloroflexota bacterium | reverse complement strand
TCGCCACTTCGAGGACCCGGGCTTCACCACGACGCTGTCCGCCAAAGACACCCATCTCGCGATCGAGCTCGCGCACGAGTTCAACGTGCCGATGGCCATCGGCGAGATCGTCGAGGCGGACAAGCAGGAGTCGCTGCGCCGCGGCTGGGGTCCGCTGTCGCCGGACGTGTTCGTTCGGCTGCAAGAGGAACGCGCTGGAGTCGTTCTGGAAGTGGTGAAAAAAGATGCCTGATATCCCGCGTCTCAATCCGGTCATTCGCGCGCTGGAATCCAACCAGCCGACGTTCGTCACGTTTTCTCCGCCCGAGATCAGCCAGGCGCAAGCCATCGGCGACGCCGCGTACGACGCGGTGGTCTATGAGATGGAGCACGGCCCGTACGACATCCGCGCGCTGCGCGACTGCATGCAATACATGCTCAACCGCCGGCAGATCGTCACGAAAGCCACCCTGTCACCCGCCGTGGCGCCTCTCGTACGCATTCCGCCCAACGGTGGCGAGCTGAACCAGTGGATTGCCAAGCAGGTCCTGGACTCTGGCGTCTACGGCGTGATCTGGCCGCACGTCAGCACGGTGGAGGATGCGCGCAACGCGGTGGTTGCCTGCCGCTATCCGCGACCGAGCTCCGCACCGCTTTACCAGCCAGCGGGTCAGCGCGGCGATGCGCCAGGCACCGCGGCACGCTACTGGGGATTGAGCCAGCCGGAGTACTACGAGCGCGCGGACGTCTGGCCGCTGGCCCCCGACGGTGAGCTCGTGGTCGTGGTGATGTGCGAGGAAGCGCGTGCCATCAAGAACCTGCCGGACATTCTTCGCGAGGTCAAAGGCATCGGCGTGGTGCTGATTGGCGAGGGCGACCTGTCGCAGGACCTGGGCTATCCACGTCAGTACGAGCACCCCACCGTCGCCGGCGCCATCAACGAGATTCTGTCAATCTGCAAGAACGCCGGCGTCGTGTGCGGCCATCCTCATGTCGACTCCAGCAATGTCGAGCGGTTGCTGGATATGGGCTTCCGCTGGCTGATGGCGTCCCCCGAACGCTCGTTCAACGCGCTCCAGCTTGGCCGCAAGGCGTCGCAGCGGGCCGGAGTTGCCTGAGCGATGAACGACGAGCTGCTGGGGCTCGGCGAGCAGATCGCCCGATTGCTGATCGACCGCCACGAGACGATCGCAGTGGCTGAATCGAGCGCCGGCGGCCTGATCTCGGCGGCGCTCCTGTCGGTCGGTGGCGCCAGTGCGTATTTTGTCGGCAGTGGCGTCGTGTACACCCGCACCTCGCGCAATACGCTGCTGGCCATTCCCGAAGCATCGCTCGAAGGTGTGCGCGCCTCGACCGAGACCTACGCGCTGATGCTGGCGCGCGCGGTGCGGGAGCGCCTCGGGACAACGTGGGCCATTGGTGAGACGGGCGCGACCGGACCGACGGGCAACCGCTACGGCGACGCGCCCGGCCATGTGTGTCTGGCCGTCGCCGGCCCATCGGAATCATCTCGCACGATCGAAACGGGCAGCGCCGATCGTCATCAGAATATGTCGGTCTTCGCCGCTGGGGCGCTGCGACTCTTCCACGAGGTGATCAGCGGGGTACACTGAGAGCCAGAGATTCGCAACCGAGAGCGCGCCACGAGGTAGGGTGGACGGGCTCCGACTTCGTGGTGCGCGGCCTCGGGTGAGGAGGACGCGCAATGAGCACACGCGCCGCGGCACTCGCGGAGGCAGATGATCCCGAGCGCGCACGACATCTGCGCCGGGCAATCGTCGCCAGTACCGTCGGCACCACGATCGAGTGGTATGACTACTTCCTGTACAGTACGGTCACCCCGCTCGTCTTCGCCGCCCTGTACTTTCCGAACTCCGACCCGCTGACCAGTCAGCTCAACGCCTTCGCCGTCTATTTCGTGGGCTTCGTTGCGCGCCCGATCGGCGCGGCGATTTTCGGCCACTACGGCGACCGCATTGGCCGCAAGGCCGCGCTGATTGCCAGCCTCCTGCTCATGGGTCTTGGCACGTTCCTCGTCGCCCTGGTGCCAGGCTATGCGGCGATTGGTATTGCGGGCGGCATCATTCTTAGCGTCCTGCGCTTCGTCCAGGGCGTGGGCGTCGGCGGCGAATGGGGCGGATCGGTGCTGCTGGCGATGGAGTGGGGCCGTCATGGCCGACGCGGCTTCAACGCCAGTTGGCCGCAGTTCGGCGTGCCGGCCGGCCTGTTGCTAGCCAACATTATGGTGCTGATCTTCAGCCTCATCTCCGGACCCGAGTTCGTGACCTGGGGCTGGCGCATTCCCTTCCTGCTGAGCATCATCCTCGTCGGACTGGGTCTATGGATCCGGCTGGGCATCCTCGAAACGCCGATCTTCCAGCAACTGCTGGTCCAGGAGCGCGTCGAGCGCCAACCCGTGGTCCAGGTCATCAAGCGGCATCCCAAGGAGATCATCCTCGCTTCGCTCGCCCGACTATCCGAGCAGGCGCCCTTCTACATCTTCACCGCATTCATTTTCACCTACGCCGTGGGAGCGGCGCCGGCGCTCGGCTTCGATCGCAACTTCATTCTGTTGCCGGTGCTGGTGGCGTCGATCCT
>JAFAWJ010000962.1 GCA_019242065.1 Chloroflexota bacterium | reverse complement strand
GACCCGATGCAGCGCATGCATCGCGACGTGCAGGCGTGCATGCATCGCGACGGCATGGTCTTCGACTTCGGCGGCCAGCCATACGGCGCCGCGCGGCTGGGCATTGATCCCAGCACGGTCAGACTACGGCGCTAGAAGTTTCGGCTTTCTGCCCACGTCGCGCAGAGCCGACTCTCTTGAACGTATCGCGACACCCGTACGAACCAGGAGGGAGACGTCATGAAACGCAGTGCTGAGCGCTATTTGACCACGCACGTGGGCAGTCTGATCCGGCCGCCGCAAGTGGTGGAGCTCACCGCCGCCCGAGCCAGCGGCCAGCCTCTGGACGCCACCACCGTCAAAGCGACGCTCGCCAGCGCGGTCGGCGAGGTCGTCGACAAGCAGGTCCAGGTCGGCCTCGACGTCGTCAGCGACGGTGAGTTCGGCAAGCTCGGCTGGTACACGTATATCTACGACCGCCTGGAAGGTTACGAGCGGCGACCGGCCGATCCACCCCGCCTGGGCGCCGGCGGCGAGGACCGCGTTCGCTTCCGCGAGTACTACGCGACGATCGCCATGCCCCAGCCGCAGCCGGGCACCTATCGCCAGGAGGTGTGCGTCGGTCCGATCAAATACGTGGGCCAGCAGGACATGCAGCGCGACGTGGACGACCTGGTTGCGGCGCTGTCGGCCGCAAATCATCCGGTGGAGGACGCCTTCCTGCCGGTCATCGCGCCCGCCAGCATTTCGTCCAACCACCGCAACGAGTACTACACGTCGGAAGAAGCGTATTTGTTCGCGCTGGCGGACGCGTTGGGCGAGGAGTACCGCATCATTGTCGAGGCCGGTCTGCTCCTGCAGATCGACGACTCCATCCTGGCCAACGGGCGCGATTATGTCATCGAGGTGCTGGGCCAGGACTACCGCAAATGGGTTGAGATGTACATCGAGGCGACCAATCACGCGCTGCGTGGGATTCCGCAAGAGAAGGTCCGCTATCACCTGTGCTGGGGGTCATGGCCCGGCCCGCACACCAGCGACGGACGGCTCGACGAGATCATCGACCTGGTCCTCCAGATCGACGCGCAGGGCTTTTCGCTCGAGGCCGCTAACCCGCGCCACGAGTGGGAGTGGGTAGTCTGGCAACAGACCAGGCTGCCGGAGGGCAAGATCCTGATCCCCGGCGTGATAAGCCATGCGGCCGCCCACGTGGAGCATCCCGAGCTGGTTGCCCAACGCATCACACGCTTCGCGGATCTGGTCGGTCGCGAGAACGTGATCGCCTCCACGGATTGCGGTTTCGCCCAGAGCTTCCGCACCACCCGCCAGCATCCCTCCATTCAGTGGGCCAAGCTCGAAGCGCTGGTCGAAGGCGCGCGCCTCGCCTCGGGGTAGTGGTGCGGTCAGCGCACGCGCCGCTGAGCTTAGTGCGGACAGTGGAGCTGCGCCAGTTGCAGGCCGCGGGGTGGGGCTACGCGCCAGGTGACCGTGGCCTGGCCGGTGGCGAGGGAGCACTCGACGTCCAGGCGGTGGGGCGTTTCGAGGAAGATGACTTCGACGTGGAAGGTCTTCGGGTCTGCCCAACCGCCGGCGGTTGCGACGGGGATGCGCTGTTGGAAGCCGTCGGTGGGAGTTGAGGTCGCCCAGCCGCGCGTTCCGACGTCGAACGTCAGGGCGTTGTCGGTTTCGCTCAGCGTCACCTGGACTCCCACGCCATTCGGCTGCACGCGGATCGCGGTCAGGGACTGCTCGACGGGCGTCTCGTCGGCCGCGGCCTTCACCGCAAAGGTCGTCGCCGACCAGTCGGCCCAATCAAGTGGCTCGCGAGTGCCCTGCCAGGCGGGCAGCG
Source organism: Chloroflexota bacterium (assembly GCA_019242065.1). The sequence goes on along the minus strand of JAFAWJ010000962.1, from coordinate 1,446 downwards.
CCAGCTCGCCCAGTCGCGAAGCGAGTTTGGACTCGGCGCTGACGTCGGTGGACGGCCGATCCATGGCTGGAAGCACGTGGGTCCACAGCGCCTCCAGCATGGCCTGCATGTCAGACGTGGACGCGGTCGTCGCCACCACGCTGTCGTACTCCGGGAGGACGATGCAGAACTGGCCAAACGCCCCATCGCCGCGGTACCCGTTGCGCGCCATCCAGAACTGAAAACCGTACCCCTGGGACCAGTCGGGATTCGTCTGTCGGCCGGCGGTTTCGATCTGCTTGGATGTCGCCTGCGCCACCCAGTCCCTCGAGATCAACTGCGCTCCGTTCCACGCACCGCGCTGCAGATACAATTGCCCGAGTTTGGCGATATCCTCGGTCCGCGCGTGCAGCCCGCTGAAGCCTTGCTCGCGACCGGCCAGTGTCGACCAGCCGACCTCTCCAATACCCAGCGGGTCGAACAGACGGGGGCGCAAGTAGCCGGTAAGCGGCAGCCGGGAGTTACGCTGGACGATACTCCCGAGGGTGTAGGTGCACGGCTGGTTGTACGTGAAGATCGTCCCGGGCGGACGATCCGGCGGAATGAGCAGGAACCCCCGCACAGGCTCCCGCGGATCGCGGTCGACCGCCTCCCCGCGCGTCTCCTGCTCATGGCCACTGGCCATCGACGCCACGTCGCGGACGCGCATGGCACGACTGCGTGGATCGGTGATCTCCGCTTCGAATTCAGGAAAGTGGTGGATGATCGTGTCGTCGAGGTCCAGCAGGCCTTCGGCGGCGGCGAAGGCGGCCGCGGTCGACGTGAAGGACTTGCTCAGCGAATACAGCAGGTGGACTCGTTCGGCCGTATACGGGTGCCACCAGCCCTCGGCCACCACGTGCCCGTGCCGCACCAGCATGAAACTGTGCATTTCGATGTCAGGGCGGGCGTCCATTGCGTCCAGAAAGGCGAGGACACCGGCCGAGTCGACGTGCTGGTCGCCGGGCATGCTTCGAGGCAGAGGCTGGGTCACAGCGTCATCTAACCAGAAACGTGCATCCACGCTCTCGGGTCCGCGACCCCTGGTACCGTCTTGGACAGCGTGATGATCCGTATTGTGGGCGATATCGATGCCAGACGCGTGGCGATGGTACGGGCCGGTGCCGTGGGCGACACGGTGCAGTGCGACGACGGCAATGGGTCGCCGGAGGTGCTGTTCGTCTGGGCCCAGCAGCGTGGGGAGCTCGCGGAGATCCTCGCCCGGCACGGCGACCACCTCAAGTGGGTTCACTTCCGACGGGTGGGCATCGGCGCGTCAATTGTCAGTCTGTTCCAGTCCTATCCGCAGATCCGACTGACCAATGGCAGCGGCGCATCCGGCGTCGCGGTGGCCGAGCACGCCGTCGCCTTGATACTCGCGCTGCTGAAGCAACTGCCGGCGCTGCACGATCGACAGCGTCAGCACCA
>JAFAWJ010000913.1 GCA_019242065.1 Chloroflexota bacterium | reverse complement strand
TGGACGCCCTCATGGATGTTATGGGCTGGCGCCTCGACCCGAACGCGCTTGTCGAAATCGACGAGATCATTCGCGAGACGGTGCGTGATCCGGTCGGTCCAGAGTTCATGGCGCCGCCCGAGTAGCAGGCCGGTGGGCGACGCGGTGCTGAGTCGCTTGTTGCGCCGCGTCGAACGTGTACCCTAGAGCGGCAGGAAGGGTAGTGCTCGATCAGGATCCCGGCTTCCGCCCGCTCGAGTACCGTGCCGGCCATCTACCGATCGAGGATTTCAGCCTTATCGGAGATGGGGCGACGTGCGCCCTGGTGGGACGTGACGGCAGCATCCCCTGGATGTGTGTGCCTCGGTTTGATTCGGAACCCCTCTTCTGCGGCCTGCTGGATCGTGCGCGAGGCGGGCATTTCACCATCGCCCCCGAGGACGTCGTGGAGGCGCGGCAGCTGTACGAGCCTGATACGGCCGTGCTCAAGACCGAGCTGCGCTGCCGGACCGGTGTCGTCCAGGTCATCGATGCCCTCGCGTTTCGCGCCGGCGCCGAGATCTGGGACACCGCTGCCTCGGACCGCGCCGAGCTCGTTCGGTCCGCGATCGTCCTGAACGGAGCGGTTCGCCTGCGGGTGGAGGTCGAGCCGCGTGGTGGCGCCGAAGCGCGAGCCGCCTGGAGCGCCCTCAATGTGCGAGCGGTTCGACGTCCCGACCTGCGCCTGCATTTGCGCTCTACTCGTCAACTGGAAGGGCTCCGAACGGTGCACGATCTCCAGCAGGGTGAGCGCCTCGACGTCGTGCTGTCCTGGGGACGGACACATCGCCACCAGAGCCTGGATGCGGAGGCCATGCTGCACGCGACAGGGGATTCGTGGCGTCGGTGGATGCGCGGGTTCCAGTACGCCGGCCCTCAGGAACCGCTGGTGCGCAGAGCGGCGATCACGTTGAAGCTGCTCGACAGCTTTGTGGAAGGTTCGGCAGTGGCGGCCGCGACGTCGTCGTTGCCGGCACCGATCGGTGGCGTGCGGAACTGGGACTATCGCTACACCTGGATCCGCGATGCGGCGTTCACCGTGTTCGCGATGCGCCGCATCGGATTCACCCAGGAGGCCGACGCGTTCCTGGGCTGGGTGCTGGATGCCTTCGAGCGGGGGGCGTCGCCCAGGGCCAGGATCATGTACACGCTCCAGGGCGAGCCCGTGCCCGAGGAGCAGGAGGATCCGGAGCTGGAGGGCTATCAGGGCTCCGCGCCGGTCCGCTGGGGCAACGGCGCCGCCGACCAGTTGCAGCATGATCTCTATGGCGAGATCCTCGACTGTGCCGATCAATGGTGCCGGAGTGGCGGTCGCATCGAGCCACACCTGTGGACGGGCCTCACCGGGCTGGCGAACACGGCCCAGAACGCCTGGAAGCAGCCCGATCAAGGCCTCTGGGAGGTGCGGAGCGAAGGGCGTGTGTTCACGTACTCGGCGGCAATGTGCCAGGTGGCCCTGGATCGAGCGGTTGCCATCGCCGAGCGCATGGGCCTGCCGGGACCGGTGGAGCAATGGCGCGCCGAATCGAGCACGCTGCAGTCGCTGATTCTGAATGAGTCCTGGGATGAGGAGAAACAGACCTTCAGCGAGCATCTTGCCGGCGGAGGAAGCCTCGATGCGAGCCTCCTGGCGCTGCCGCTGCGACGGGTCGTCCCCTTCGACGATCCGCGGATGGTTGCCACCACGCGGGCGGTCGCCGAGCGGCTCTCGGCCGGTGGCGGGCTCCTGTACCGCTACCTGCACACCGATTCTCCGGATGGCATCGCCGGCGACGAGGGTGCCTTCCTGCTGTGCAGCTTCTGGCTCGTCGACAACCTGGCGCAGCAAGGCCGGCTCGATGAAGCCGCGGAGCTGTACGCCTCGTTGTGCGCCCGCGCGAGCCCGACCGGCCTGTTGCCCGAGCAGATCAACCCCTCGAGCGGTGAATTCATGGGCAACTTCCCGCAGGCTTTCAGCCACATCGGCGTTATCTTCAGTGGCGTGACGCTGGCGGCGGCCCAGGCACGAGCTTGATCGACCGCCTCGTGCTCTTCGGGGCGAACGGCGATCTCAGCGGCCGATATCTGCTGCCTGGCCTCGCTGCGCTCCAGGCCGCCGGTTTGCTCCCGTGGGGCTTCCAGCTCATCGCAACCGGCCGTCACGAGTGGAGCGATGAGGAGTATCGGCGTTGGGCCGCGGAACAGCTCTCACGCCACGGTGGCACACTACCGCGCGCGGCCGTCGACGCGGTGGTAGCGTCCGCTCGCTACACCAGAGCAGACGCAACCAACGCGACAGCGGTCGGCCGGCTCATCGCCGGTGGGAGTCCAATCGCGGCCTACCTCGCTCTTCCGCCCGCGGTCTTCCCGGCCACCGTCTCGGCGCTGCACGAGGCGGGTCTGCCATCTGGCAGCACGATCGCCCTGGAAAAACCCTTCGGCCAGAGCCTTCAGGAGGCGGTGGAGCTGAACCGGCTTATCGCGCGAACGTTGCCCGAGGACGCGGTCTTTCGGGTGGATCACTTCCTGGCGATGTCGACGGTGCAGAACATACTTGGCACGCGACTGGCCAACCGCCTGCTCGAGCCAATCTGGAACAGCGCCCACATCGAGAGGGTCGACATCGTCTGGGATGAGACCGTCGCTCTGGAGGGCAGGGCGGGCTACTACGACTGGGTTGGCGCACTGAAGGACATGGTCCAGAACCATCTTCTTCAGTTGCTGTGCATGGTCGCGATGGAACCGCCGGTGAGCGCCGGCGAGCGCGACCTGCGCGATCGGAAGGTCGACGTGCTCCGCTCGGTCCGCCCACTGGGGGAGCAGGACGTCGTCAAGCGCACCCGTCGCGCGCGGTATTCGGCAGGGCGAATTGGTGATCGGTCGCTTCCCTCCTACGCTGACGAGCCGGGCGTCGATCCGTCCCGTCGGACCGAGACGTTCGCCGAGGTCGAGCTGGAGATTGACAGCTGGCGCTGGAAAGGCACCCGGTTCAAGCTTCGTACAGGCAAGGCGCTCGGCAGAGACCGATGGGAGGTGGCCATCAAGTTCCGGCCGGTGCCCCACCTGCCCTTCGAAGAGGCCGGTGAGCCAACGCCAAACATCCTGCGCTTCGGTCTCGACCCGGAGACCATCAGCCTGGAGCTGACCGGGCGCGGGTCCGGACATGCGTTCCGGCTAACCCCGCTGACACTTCACGCCCGCCTGGACCCGCCGGCGTTGCCGGTCTATGGAAGCGTCTTGCTCGACATCCTCAACCGTAACCCTGCGCTCTCGATCCGGGGTGACGAAGCGGAAGCGTCCTGGCGCATTGTGAAACCAATCATGGCGGCCTGGTCTAAAGACCTTGTGCCGCTGGAGGAATATCCGGCCGGGTCTGACGGTCCCGTCAAGCGCGAATGAGGAATCATGGCCGGCTCAGAAGCGCCATACGACCGGCACCCACACCAGCGCGATGATCGAAAACCACAGCAGCATTGGGAGGCCCAGCTTCCAGTAGTCATCGAACTGCCACAGCAAGACCATTCGACATTCGGAGCTGCGCGCCAGCCGACGGTTTCCTCATGTGACCAGATGAATTAGACACTGTTGACGCGGCGGTCGCGACGCTCGTCGAGGCCGAGGCATCCATCGTCCTTCCTCCATTCGACATTCGGATCGGCCGGTGCGCGATTGTCGCAGACGCCTGGACCAACCGGCTCACGCTCTTGGACCAGAGCAAAGGCGTTCTTCTGACCGATGCTCAGGGCTCGATCATCGGCGTCACCGCTAGGGCGTCAGCCTCCTCCGACCACGGTCAGACAGCCACGGTCAGACAGCCTCCGCGAGCGCCGACGGCATCGCGGCGACGGGTCAAGCGTGGGTCGTGATCATGCGATGCACGGCTTGACGCGACATTCCCGTCACCGACGCCATCGAGCGAACACGCTCGAATGCTTGGCCTCCCGCGGCGTGGACTCCAGTGTTTTGACAACCACCGCTTCGACCTGCTCGTCGGTGATGCGCCGCGGAGCACCACTGCGCAGCTCGTCCAACAACGCGCGGCGTCCACCGCCCACGAACCGCGACCACCATACGCCACAAGTTGTATTCGTCAGTCGCAACTCGCGGGCGACCTGACGGTTCAAACAGCCGTGACCGCACCGCAACACGATTTCCGCGCGCACCGACCGCCAACCCATGCGCGCTCTTCGGCGCGTGGTCCAGCGCTCCAGTGTTGCGCGGTCCTCTGGCGTTACGACCAACTCCGCCATCGGGCGACCACCACGACGCCGCATCGTTCCAGTCTCGCTCAGTGCCAGGATCTCAGGTTAAGACCTATTTCAGGCAGGACCTGCCAGTAGTCGCCCGCTCAGTGGCGTGCGGTAGGCTACTGAGGAGCAGGCAATCCTGGAATAGTCTTCTCGCAGCTGCACATGGCCCGGCTCGTCGGTGCGCGGCTAGGGATCGAGCGGTCGTTGCCCGGAAAGTGGATGTGGCGCCTTACCCCCAGGTCGACACTGAATGGCTGGCACACGATTCGTTGCAGACCGAGTCGTCCTGCGTGCTCATAAATCCCTAAGGTGTGTCGTCTTCAGGAGTGATACGCTGGACGCAGCGGTTCGCCGGATGGAGTGAGGCAGCCGCACGTGGAGGAGGACATGTATGCGTGTTGTGGTGTCCGCGTCGGTTGTTGTCGTCCTGCTACTGCTCGTGTCAATGCCACCGCCGGCGAGCGCTGCGCAGGCAGGGGCCAACTGCAATCCCCATTCGCCGTTCTGGTTATGTGAGGACTGGCCGAGCGCAGGCCAGAATATTTTCGATACTCA
>JAFAWJ010000406.1 GCA_019242065.1 Chloroflexota bacterium | reverse complement strand
TCCCGCACCTGCCGGCCGACCAGGCGGCGCGTGCCAACGCGGTGGCGAGTGACGCCGCCGCTTCCGACGACAGCGACCTGCGCAATATCGCCCACATCGGAACGATCGTCACCGCTACCTCGCTGGCTATCGGACAGCGCACCCACGCCAGCGGCCTGGACGTCCTCGCGGCGCTGGCGCTCGGCTACGAGGTCGCCGGCCGCATCGGCGGCGCGATCACGCCCGGCTACAGCGAACGTGGTTTTCACGGCTGCGTCATCACCGTGTTCGGTGGCGCGGTCGCGGCGGCAAAGCTCTTGCGTCTGCCACCGGCGGGTATCGCAAGCGCCGTGGCCCTCGCGGCGACCTCGATTGGCGGTCTGTACGCGGCGGCCAATACCAGCGTTGCCCGCGAGTACCACGCCGGCCTGTCGGCAATGCTTGGCATCGAAGCCGCGCTGGCGGCCGCCAGAGGTTTCGCGGTCGACGAAACCATTCTGGAGGCGCCGCGCGGGTTCTTCGACACGTTCGGGGCCGGCGACCGCGCCAGTGTGACCGAGGGATTGGGCAAGGCCTGGGAGATCACCTCCCACCTGGCGATCAAGCTGGTGCCTGGCGCCCATCCGTACCACGCCGCGGCGGAGGCAGCCGCTGAAGTCGCTCGGCAGGCTGACGTGGCGCCAGATGACATCGACACAGTCCTGGTGGCCGCCCGCTCTCTTGGCCGACACCTGGTCTTTCATCCCACGGACCTGGTCGGCATGGCACACAGCGTTCCCTACTTCGTGGCAGCTGGCCTGGTCGACCGGAGCTTCGGCTGGGAGCACGCCGCGCCCGAGAAAATCCTGGATCCGGTGATCAGCTCAGTCCAGGACAGGGTCCGTATTGATCCCGATGCCGAGCGCAACGCGGCGGTCGGCCGCACGTGCGGCGGCAGGGTCACGCTCACCACCCGCTCGGGAGGGACGTACTCCAGCACCGTGCTGGCGCCGCGCGGCTCGAGCGAGCGTGGCATCGAATGGTCCGATGTCGATGCCAAGTACCGGGCCGTGTTGTCGAGCGCACAGGTGAGCTCGAGCGTCGTCGAAACCAGTCTCGAGCTGGTCCACCACCTGGACCAGCTCGACGACATCGCTGGACTGCTACCTCAGCCCATATAGCGCACGCGCGTTGTCACACAGAATCTTCTGCTTCAGCTCCGCCGACAGACCCTGTGTCTGCTCGTCGATAATCCGCCTGGAGTACGGCCACGTGCTGGCCGGATGCGGATAGTCCGAAGCCCACATGACCTTGTCCTGAGGCAGCTGATCCAGCATCTTCACTCCCGCCGGATCGTCCTGAAACGTCATCCAGATCTGCCGCTCGAAATACTCGCTCGGCTTCAGCTCACACGCGGTCGTGCGCGTACCGGCCAGTCGGCCCTCGCGCATTTTGCGATAGCTGGCATCCAACCGCTGGATCATGAATGGCACCCAGGCAATGCCGGATTCAGCCATGACCAGCTTGAGCCGCGGATAGCGATCCAGCACGCCGGTCAGGATCAGCCCGGTAATCGGCGCGTTCAGCTGCTGCGGCCCCAGCATGCTCCCGACAGCGCTTGCCACGCTTTGCGGTACCCGCGGCGGCGGTGGGCTGATGCGCACCGCCAGGTGGAAGCCGACCGGAATGCCGGTCTCCTCGGCCAACTTCCAGAACGGCTCCCACTCCTCGCAGTAGATGGGCGGGTCGGCGATGGCGGCCATGACGTTGACGTGCCTGAAGCCGGTCCTGGCCGCGCGCCGCAGCTCGTTGAGCGCGACGCTCGGGTCCTCGGCGGGTAGCTGCGCCACGCTGACGAGACGGTTGGGCGCATAGGCGCAGAAATCCCACACCCAGTCGTTGTAGGCGGCGTACACGGCCTGACGCAGTTGAGGGTCGTCCACGGGAAAGTCGTTGGTGTGCCCGTACATGACCGTGGCGTCGACGCCGTCCTCGTCCATGTCCTTGAGACGCAGGTCTGGAATGGTGGGCCGCAGCTCACCCTCCTTCAGCTCGCCAAAGGCCTCGATCGCCCATTTCGTGCCGTCACCTTGCGACTTGTAGGTGCCCCAGCGTCCCCAGCTGCGGCCGTCACAAAACCAGGTTGGACCATTGGCCGCATCCTCGATGTGCGGCGCGCGCTCCTTGAGAACCGAAGGCAGCCGTTCCGTCCAGAGGTCGGGCGGCAGCCAGCGCAGATCAAGATGGTCGTCTGCGGAAATTATCCCCTGCGGCATAGCATCCGGATGATACGCCGCAGGGGGACGTCTACAAGCCTGTGGTGACGTACTGGTCCTGACCGTTGCGAATGAGCACGAACGCGCCGACGCGGTGCGAACCACCCAGGGCGTTCGGCGCCATGCCGTCGACGTTGCCGTTGCCGTCGGTGGTGACCGAGCCGAGATCCTCGCGGCCGTGATCCTGCAGGCGTTCGAACTGCACGTCGTACGGCACCCCGGTGGCCGCGCCGCGCAAGGAGACGAAGACCTGCCGGTTGTCGGGGTTGAGCGCCAGCGCCCCGAACGACAGCGGGTCGCCGCCCGGATTGTTGGCGCTGAAGTCACTGCCGCCGGTACCGCCGTTGACCTGCGAGACCTGGGTGAGGGCGAGCCGCCCGGCGAGGCGGCCGAAGCCATCGCCGGATTGGCCCTGGTCGGGCGCCGGTCCGCCCTGGCCCTGGCCTTGACCCTGACCATCGGGCTGGCCGGGGAAGCCGAACGGAAAGCCAGGCGAGCCGCGACGCCGCTCCTGGGCTGAAGCCGCCGCCGGCGCAAGCAGCGCAATCGTCAGCGGCGCGGCGACCGCCGAGAGTCGCGCGATGCGCAGCAGCGCCGAGCGCCGACTGGTGGACTGTCCAACACCGAAAGACGCGTCGTGAGCGGGAACCGAGTCGAGTTCGCGCATGTGAGCAGCACCTCCACCTCTATCGAAAACGCCGCGAGTATGCCGCTGCTAGCTTGGAAAACCCTGTGAACAGTGGCTCGATCCGTGGCCACGAACGTGACTCACCCGGCGGCGACTCGCGGCGCGGGTGCGGTCCAGCGGGCTTGCAGTTGCTCGCGCGTCGGGCGGCGGTCGGGGGGCCACGAGCTGGCAAACTCGGGGCCGCCGAGCAGCAGCGGATCGATGCGACCAGCGGCGGCGATCGACTCGAGCTCTTCGCGACTCAGACTACAACCGAAGGCTGAGACGTCTTCGACGATCTCGCGCACGCTGACCATGCCGGGCACGGTCACGTCGACCAGGGATTCGGTGTAGTTGTAGGCCAGCGCCGCCGTGGCGATCGACACGCCCAGCTCCGCGCAGCGACGCTCCATCCGCTCCACCGCGGCCACGACCTCCGGCAGCGCCGGCGCGAAGGTGTACAGCGGCTCTCCGACGCGCGTGCCCGTCCCCAGAATCGCGCCGCCAAAAGGTGAAGCAGACAGCGTGCCGATCTTGCGCGCGCGAGCGGCCGCCAGCAAGCCACTGCTCCGTGCCGACTGATTGAGCAACGTGTACAGGCGCGGGAACTGGATCACGTCGAATTCGTCCGACTCCACCGCGATCTGTAGCGGCGCAAGGGTGCCCGTGGCCACGCCGATAAACTCCAGCAAACCTTCGGACTGCAGTTTTCGCAAGCCCTCCAGCGCACCGCCGGGACCCATGATGAAGCGCATGTCGTCGGCCGTACGTGGATCGTGGACGAACATCAGTGGCAGCTTTTCGAGACGAAGCTCGCGCAGACTCCGCTCGGCGCTGGCCCTGAACTGATCGGCGGTGAACCCCTTCCCGTGACCGAACGTGGTAGCAATCAGCAGGTCCGCCGGCGGATCGGCCTCCGGCAGCAATCGACCCAGAATGGACTCGTTGGCGTACGCCTCCGCGGTATTGATGAAGCGAATTCCCGCGCGAAACGCGGCGCGCAACAACTCCAGGATGGTGTCGTCACCTTCGACGCGCACCTCGGGTGGGCCCAGTCCACCCCAGCCATAGGTGCCCAGCGACAACTTGCTGGTGACGAGCCCGGTCCGACCGAGCGTCACCGACGGAATACGGGGGAGTTCAGGCATGCTGGACCTCGGGTGTCAAGTCACGGACGCCCTGCACACCGGCGGCGAGGGCATCGGCAAACAGTCGGAAATCGGCGCCGTACGCAATGGCGCGGTAGCCTTTGCCCAGCCACTCCTGGGCTCCTGGCAGGTCGCCGACCATCACGCCGGCGCACAGTCCACGTCGGTCCGCCACGTCGGCGACGCGCTGGACCGCGTCTTGAAACTTCGGCGATTGAAATTGGCCCGGAATGCCCATCTGAATCGACAAGTCGTTGTGGCCAACCCACAGGCAATCGATACCCTCCACACAGGCGATGGCATCCAGATTGTCGAGTCCGCTGGGGGATTCGATCTGGGCCATGACGAACGTCCGCGCGTTGAGCGCTTCGATCTTGTCGGCGGTACTCCCGCGTTCGTAGTCATCCTGCGCCATACTCAAGCCCGCGCCGCGGCGGCCAACGGGCGGGTAGCGCGTCGAATTGACGATCGTGCGCGCCTGCGCGGCGTCTTCGACCATGGGGATCATCAAACCGAGCATGCCCGCGTCCAGCGCCTGGGCCATGAAGTGGTACTGGGTGGCCGGCACGCGCGCGAACGGCAACGGCGAGGGTCCGCGCGAGGCGGCGGCCAGCATGCGGAGGGTCTCGATGCCGACGCCGCCGTGCTCCATGTCATAGATCGCGAAGTCAGCGCCGGTGTGGGCCATCAGGCGCGGCAGGCCTGGCACGAAGAATTCGAAGACCATCGTGCCGACGGCCGTTCCGCCACGCTTCAAGCGTTCCTTGACGTCGTTGGTGCGCACTAGCGTGGTCGGGCAGGGGCGGGTTTGAAGTCGGGCCCGCCGATGAGGTTGGGATCGATCCGCCCGGCCTCGCGAATGGACTCCAGTTGCTCGCGAGTCACGCCCGGATCGCACGCCGGTACATTCCAGGCCACCTCCTGCGGACGGGCGAGGCCCACGATCGTGAGGTCCACCAGCGGCTCGGTCAGCACGAAGGCCAGCGCCGCCACCGGCAGCGTGACACCCAGCTCGCGACACCGCTCCTGCATGCGGCGCACCGCCTCCACCACCTCAGGGATGGCCGGCCGGTACATGTACAGCGAGTTCTCGCGCACGCCGGTGGCCAGAATGTTGCCGCCAAAGGGCGCCGGCACCATGGTGCCCATGTTCCTGGCTTTGGCGGCCGCCAGCACTCCGGTGTCCTTGGCAGCCGTGTTGAGCAACGTATACAGGCGCGGCATTTGCAGCACGTCGAACTCGCCGGTGTCCACGGCCTTTCGCAGCGGTCCGAGCGTGCCGGTCGCAATGCCGATGGACTGGACCAGACCCTCCGACTGCAGTTTTCTCAAACCTTCCAGCGCTCCGCCCGGACCAAGGACCTCGGCCATGTCGTCTTCGTCGCGCGGGTCGTGGATGAGCAGCAGCGGCAGCTTCTCCAGTCGCAGCGCGCGCAGACTGTTCTCGGCGCTGCGCCGGAAGTGATCGGCGGTGAAGCCTTCTCGGACCTTTCCCGACCGACCGGATTTCGTGGCGATCACCAGGTCGGGCGGCGCACCGGCCACCGGCAGCAAGCGTCCCAGACGGTCCTCGTTGGCGTACGACTCGGCCGTGTCGAGATAACGCAGCCCAGCTTCGAACGCCGCGCGCAGCACGGCAACCAGCGTTTCGTCGTCCGCCACCTGAGATTCGGGTGCGCCAATCGGCCCGAAGCCCCAGGTCCCGATACCCAGCTTGGTGGTATGGATGTTGGCGCGGCCGACGTCCGTCCAGGGGACGCTCGGCAACGTTCCTGCCTGGCTCATGCGACCGCGGCGGTCTTGCGGAAGGGCTGCATCGCCGAGTCTGGCACGTCCCGATTCTTGACGGGCGCCCCATGCATGTCGCGCAGCAAATGGCCGTCGCGCTGTTGACCCTCCAGTTGCGTGGCGATCACCACGGCCTCGAAGTGCTCCTCCGGGGCCAGCGAGCCGTGCTCGAAACCCATGCCCGCGGCGAAGAGCAGACCCGGTCGTAGCTCGTAGTCCGCGCCGTCGTAGTTCAGGGTGAAATGGCCGCGAAACACGATCCAGTATTCGTCACTGTCGTGATAGTGATAGTCGCACGGCCGATCGGGGCGGAACAGGCAGATCTCGTTGCGAATGACCGTCTGCCAGTGACCCGCGACGCGCGCCAGCTCCGCGGTGGAGTTGCCAAGATTGGTCACCTTCGCCCCACTCTGGGGAATCTCGACGAAGTCCCGCCGCTTCAGCGTGAATCGGCCAAACTCGCACTCGACGCACACCTCGCCGTCCAGCACCACCAGCCGCTCGCGGGGCGAGGTCGGCTTCAGCTCTCGGGAAGTCGGCTCCGGTGTGACCTGGCCCCAGAACGGTGTATGCCCGTTGCCAGACGGAGCACCCGCCACCGAGCTGGGCCGCGCCGCCGGCGGCCGGGCGAGCACGAAAAACTCGAAGTCGTCGATGTCAACCCACGGCAGCTTGTCCGTCTTGAGCGTTTCGCGTGTGTAGATCGGCATGTGTGTTGCCCTCCCTAACGAATCGCCGAGGCGCGCAACGGTTGCGCCTTGTAGTCCCGAGCGGCCTGAGCGACGCCCTGTTCGATGGGCAGCCGTTCGATACTGGATTCGCCCAGAAAACCCTGGACGTCGGTGCGGTCATACAGGCGCTGCGTATCGTCGGCGGTGACCAGCGGCCCACCGTGCGCCAGGCAGATGATGTCTCGATTTTCGCCGCGGGCTGCCTCGACGATCTCCTGCACGTACCCGACGGCCGCTTCCAGCGACATCAACGGGCGGCTCGGCCCTGACAATCCACCCGCCGTCAGCCCACAGCGCGCGACCAGTACGTCGGCGCCCGCGGCGGCGAGGCCGCGCGCGTGCTCCTCCGAAAATGCCATGCCGATCGTGAAAATGTCTCGTGTTCGACACCGCTCGATCAGCTCGTATTCGCGTTCGACACCCTGACCCACGTCCGTGCGAGCGCGACCCCAACTGGGAATGGCCCCGACGGATGGGAAGTTGGTAATGCCGTCGAAGCCGAACGCGTGGTACTCGTCGACGACGCGCCCCAGGCGACGGCGGGTCGGATCACTGGCTTCCACGCCGCCGATGATCGGCGTGTGGTCGACGACGTTGTCGATCTGCGGATACAGCGCCAGCGTCATCGCATTGGCGTTGCCCAGGGTCACGGTTGTCGGCACGCCCAGATGACGCGATCGCCCGGTGCACACGACGAGCAGCAGGTCCGCGCCGCCGACCTCCGCGCACTTGGCCACGATTCCGGCGCCCGCCGATACCGCGACGATCGGCTGGCCCTGCGCGAGCGTCGCCTGCAAGCCCTGGAGGATGCTGGTCCTGGAAAAACTGCGCATGGGAATGCTGGCGGTCGCGAACGACATCAGCGACCACCTACCGTGAGCTCGAGCTCTCGGCTCCGCGAGATCCGTGGGCGGCTGGACTTGAAGGCGCGCACCGCGTCGACGATCGCGGCCTCGACCGGGATGCGCTCCATGCTCGAGGCGCCCAGGAAGCCCTGCGCGTCGGTGTGCGCGTACAGGTAGCGCGTGTCGTCGGCGCTGGAGATCGGACCCCCGTGCGCCAGCACGATGACGTCCGGGTTCTCACGCCGCGCC
>JAFAWJ010000769.1 GCA_019242065.1 Chloroflexota bacterium | reverse complement strand
GGGCGAACGGGTCGGCGTGGAGCTGGCTGAGCGGCCCTTCCTGTTTCAGGCACTTTGAGCATGTCCTGAGTGAGGGATGCGAGAATCTGAGCCCGTGCGAGTCTACCGACCGCCCACCAACCACCCTCGGCACGCGGGCAAGCCCGCCCGCCACATGTGGGCGCCGGCCCGCGTCGGCCTGGTTGTCGTCGCGGGTGTCCTGGCACTGACAGGTCTGAGTGTGGCGGCCGCGCACTGGGCGTCGAATCCGCCTGCCCGACCCAGCCTGCTGCCGGTCGCGACGCAGGCAGCCGCACCCCAGGCACAGGACGCGGCCGCCTCGGTCGCCACCGACACGGCGCCGACGCCGGCGGCCGCCGCCACGCCAGACGCCAGCACGCGCCTCGCAGCGCTGCGGGACCCTGACTCGACCGGGGACGTGACGCTCGACGTGGCGTTTGGCGACGCAACGCAGACACTGCACAAGACCGACCTGGCGCCGCTGATCACCGATGAAACTGGCCAGCCCACCGTCGACGACACGGCACTGCAGAGCCTGGCCAGTCACCTGGCCGATCAGTGGAACCAGTCCATGGTCAATGCCCGCTTCAACTGGAACGGGGGAGACCTGACGCCTATTCGCCAGAGTCAGCAGGGCCGTACGCTCGACCAGGCAGGTGCGGCAACGGCCATTGGGCAGGCACTGCTGGAGGGCCAGTCGTCAGTCACCTTGCCCGGCACGATCGTCCAGCCCGACGTCTCGTCCGCCGATCCGCAGTCGCTCGGCATCACGACCAACCTCGACCGTGGCGGCACCTCGTTCGCGGGCTCGATCCCTGAAAAGGCCGCCAACATTCGCCTCGCGGCGGAGCGACTCAACGGCGTCGTGGTCCCGCCGGGCGGCACGTTCTCGTTCAACGACGAGGTCGGGCCCACCACGCTCGACGCCGGCTTCGAGTGGGGGTTCGGTATCGAAGCCAGCGCGGACGGCGCGCGGACCGTACCCAGCGTCGCGGGCGGCATCTGTCAGGTGGCGACCACGTTGTTCCAGCGCGTGTTCTGGTCGGGGTTTCCCCTCGTCGAACGCCACTACCACCTGTACTGGATTCCCTCGTACACGTCGCGCGGGTTTGTCGGCCTGGACGCCACCGTCGACGAGGACAGCGGACTGGACTTCCGCTGGAGCAATCCGACCAACGGGTACGTGCTGATTCAGTCAGCGACTGACGACTCCAACGTCTACTTCGGGCTGTACGGCACGGACCTGAACTGGAAAGTGAAGGTCGACGATCCGCAGATCAGCCACCGCGTGCCCGCGGATCCGGCGCCGGTCGCCGAGGCGGAGCCGAGCCTGCCGTGGGGCCGCATCCTGCCGGTCGAAAGCGCGCGCGACGGCTTCGACGTGTCGATCACGCGCACCGTGACGCGCGAAGACGGGCAGCCGCGGGCGCTGACCGTGGATAGCAACTACGAGCCGGCACGCACGGTGACTCTGGTCGGAACCAAGGACAAGCCCGCCAACGCCGACGTCGACGCGGTGCTGGCGCGTATTGCGCCGCCCCAGGCACACGCGACGGCGGTTGCCTCCGCGTCACCCTCGCCGGTTGAGATGAATGCGCCCGTGGCGGGCAGCGGCACACTCGGCAACGACAGCGCGGGTGCGTCAGCCTCGCCAACTGCCGCGGCCAAACCGACGAGCGCGCCGGCGGCGACAGCAGCACCGGCCACAAGCGGTGGCGCCGCGACGAGTGGCAACGCCGCGACGAGTGGCAACGCCGCGAGCGGCGCCGCCACGCCGACCGCGGCTCCGACCAGTCCGCCCGCGGCGCCACCGACGCTGGCGCCTGCCAGTCAACCGACGGCAGTACCGGCGGTCAACAACGCGCCGGCGGCCACGCCCACGAAGGCACCGGCCGCGCCGTCCGTGGGCCAGACGGTCACACCCGTCCCGACGTCGCGGACGCAGCCGACCGCCACGCCCGCCAGACACTAACGCCCGGCTAGCGTCTGCTGAGCCGCCGCCAGGCTCGCGCCCAGCTCAACCGGCTCGCCGAGCCGATACAGGGCGCGCTCGATCGCCCCCAGCGTGGTCAAGATCTCGGCCGGCCCACAAATACCCATATGCCCCACCCTGAAACTGCGCCCCCGCAGCTCGGGATGGATCGGCCGCGCAATGGTCACCCCCTCGGCGCGCACCGCGTCGACCAGCTCATCGCCGATCCCCGACGGATTGCGCACCACCGTCAAGGTATTGGCGCTGACCTCGGGCGCGGCCACGCTGTCGAGCCCCAGGGCGGCGACGCCGGCTTTGAAGGCGCCGCCAATCAAGGCATGTCGGGCGACACGCTCGGGCATGGGTTCGGCCGCCAGCTCCTCGAGGGCGGTGTGCAGCATGGCCAGCAGGGTCACCGCGGGGGTGCCGAAGTAGCCGGGCGTGCCGCCTTCATAGCTTTCCATGACCGGCAGCCAGTTCTGGAAGTCCGTGAAGTAGCCCGGGTACCGGGTGCGGCGGTTGTCACGCGCGGCGCGCGCCCGCTCGCCAACCGTGACGATCGCCAGCCCTGGCGGTGCGCCGATAGCCTTCTGGGACGCCGTCAGGCCGACGTCCACACCCCATGCGTCGCCGTGAAATTCTTCACCGCCGATTGAGCACACCCCGTCGACCACCACCAGCACGTCCCGCTCGCGCGCGACCCGACTCAGCGACTCCACGTCCAGCCTGACACCAGTCGAGGTGTCGACATGGGTGATCGTCATGACCTTGGGTCGGAAGCTTTCAACCGCGCGTCTGACCTGGTCGAGGTCGACCGGCCGACCGACGGGCGCGGTCTCGACGCGGATCTCGGCGCCGTTGTGCTCCGCGATGGTGCGGAACCGACCGCCAAAGACGCCGGTCTCGATGACCAGCACCCGATCGCCGGGTTCGACCAGGTTGGCGAGGGCGATCTCCAGCGCCAGCGTCCCCGAACCAGCACAGATGATGGGCTGCGACGCCGGCGCGTCGAACAACGTGCGCAGCCGCGCCAGCGATTCGGCAACAAAGGCGCGCATACGCGGATCAGAGTGCGACAGCACCGGTCGGGCGCCAGCAGCCAGCACCTCGGGAGTGATCGCGGTCGGGCCAGGAATCATGAGCAGCGTCCGATCGACCCGAGCCGCCGCGGCCTGGAGGTCAGCGATGCTCTCGCGCTGTGTCAGCATGCTATGCAAGATACTCCAGTCCGCGCTCCGATCAGGGCATCACGCCACCTGGCCGTTGGTCAGCGCCTGGGCTGATTTCGTCTCCGCCAGCTCGTTGTTGGCCTGGTCAACCGCCGCTTGAGCCTCCGCCAGCGCATCCTGTTTGATCAGCTCGGCGGCAACCAGTGTGTTGATCACGTCCTGCACCGCCGCTTCTTCGATCAGCCCAGCCGCAATCAGCACGCGCGCCGTCTCCGCGGCCGCGGCCTGCTGCACCATGTCCGCCGCCACGACCGTCGCCAGCGCCGAGAGCACCGCCGCGCCTTCGACGGCTTGCGCCAGGGCAATCGTGTCTTCGGCTTCGATCACCGCGCGCAGCTCGGCACCGACCATGAACAACGCCTCGGGCGTCAGGAACCCCTGGATGATCGGGACTCCACCCGCGCCGCGCACCGCGCCCTTCAGGTCGAGCGCCCACTGATGTTCGATCAGGAGGACCAGTGCCGACTGGCCCGGCTGGATTTTGTCTTTGACATTCTGCAGATCGGCGATGCCGAAGCCGAAGGCATCGTTGGCGATCGACTCCACGGCCAGGGCCGCGCCCGCTTCAGCGCTCCGCGCGTCGCCGCCGGCCAGCAGACCAAGCAGGCCACCGACGACCGCGCCGAGCGCCTCGCGCTCTTCGAATGACAGATCGCTCTCGTGAATCGACGTGTTGATGCGACCGGTCGCGTCCTTGCGGACGAACAACGCGTCGAGCAACCGGACGACGCCCCGTCCGCGAATTTCACTCAGGGCACGGATGATTTCACCGCGGAACTGCGCGTCCGGCGGAAAGCCGACGACGACCAGTTGGATGGGTCCCATCAGCGGTGTGTTGGATGTCGTCTCCATTTAGCCAGCTCCTTGCATCATGTCGATCCCGACCGTCATCGCGACCGCCAGGAGGGGATCGATGGTATTGGGGACCACCTCGATCCCGTACGTGTCCCGCACGCGGAACCACCGCTTGGAGATCGTCGCTACGGGCCGCCCACCCTGCTCGATCGTGTATTCGTGGTGCAGGATGTTGCCCTGGGTTTCCAGATTCGGCTGTCCCGGTAGATCCACGGTGTATCGATCGCGGAGCGGGGTGATGAGCGCCTTGTGGATGGTAGCGGCGTCGCCGCCATCCGCCTTGTACAGGGTCATGGTGTCCCGTACGCGGGCGACTTTCTCCTGCAGACGATAGTGCTCCTGGCCCTGCAGGTCCTTGAACAACAGCGTGTCGCGGATGCGGAGCGCTTTGCCATCCACCAGGTACGTCCGTCGGCCGCGAGCATTCTCGATCCAGAAGTCGTCGCCAAAGGCGAACAAGCGCTCGCGGACCTTCAGTCGATTGTCGAGCTCGGGGCCACCCTCGGTGGTTGGAGATTGCTGCGGCGCCGCACCCGGGGCGGCTTCGGCGGCCTCGCCGCCGCGGCGCATACCCATACGTCGAAACATGAGACCCATATCGTGCCACCTGCCCGGAAGGCGTAAACCACCCCAATGGGGTGATTTACACTGACGAACTCGAGAACGGACAATCATTGACACGGACCTACCCGATCAGGCTGAAATATGCCGACTGGAGAACCACGAATATCCATGACGACCCAGCCGCATGAAGCCGAGCAAAGCCCACCGACCACCGAACCAGGGAGCACGACCAGGGCGATGTCGCCCAGCATTGCAGACGCGGGAGTGATCTACGCACGCAACACGCGCCTGGCGTGCGAAGGGGCGCTGAGTCTCTTGCTCAACAGCTCCGTACGCGATCTGTGGGATCAGCTGGTGCGGGCAGGCATCGAATGGGAAGATACCTACACGCGCGTGCCGGCACCGCGTTCGGGTCCTCGCTAAACGCCTGC
The DNA here is from genome assembly GCA_019242065.1 of Chloroflexota bacterium. The sequence goes on along the minus strand of JAFAWJ010000769.1, from coordinate 881 downwards.
CATCTCACGCGGTCGTTGGACATCCAGGCCGCTGCCGAATTCGATCTCGGCGAGGATGCCCGCGCACGACAGGACCGGTGTCCAGCGCGCGGCGAGCAGCAGCTGGAGGGGCTGCCCTCGCAGGAGCTGACACAGACGCACGAGCGGCGCTCGCTCGCGGTCGCACAACTGGTAATCCAGGGCGACGCGGCGCGCCTCCTGTAGAAACAGCGCGCTGGCATCGGCGGTGTCGATCTCGTCCTCGGATTGCGGGACGCACAGCCCATCGATCTGGAGCACACGCTCGCCGCTCAACTGGAGCGGCGCACGTGACGTGACCAGCACCTTCAGCCGCGGTGCGCGCTCCAGCAACAACGACAGGAGCGGCGGCGCCGCTTCCAGATGGTCGAAGTTGTCGAGCACCAGCAGCATGGCCCGACCACAGAGACGGGTCAACACATCGGTGCGACCCCTGCACTTCGCCCCGGCCAGCAAGGTCGACTCCAGCGCCGCCATCAACGCATCGGTGGACCCGCCGTCGGCCGCCTTTGTCTCCGAATGGCAGTCGCGGGACTCCGCGAGGTTGACGAGGAAGATGCCATCCGGAAACGGTTGCTCAGCCGGCGAGCTTCCGTGCGCCGCGAAGCCGCGCGCCGCCTGGAGCGCAAGACGCGTCTTGCCGCTGCCGGCCGGTCCAGTCAGCGTGATCAGCTGACACTCCGGATCTGCCAGCAAGCTGCTCACCTGGTGGAGTAGTCGTGCGCGGCCGACGAACGGAATCGCCGGATGCGGCAGGTTGTGCCGCGGCGGAACGCTCGCCGCGCGAACACGCTGAAACAGGGCCACCGTCTCGGGTGACGGCTCGACGCCCATCTCCTCGCGCAGGGTGCGTCGACAGGCCA
>JAFAWJ010000553.1 GCA_019242065.1 Chloroflexota bacterium | reverse complement strand
CAGGCGGCCCACAGCTGGCGCTGATCCGCGCCGCCGTCATGTCGCGCGTTCTCACTCGTCGCTGGCTGATCGTCCTGATGTCGGCTCTGGCTGCCGGGCTGGTGCTCGCGCTGGGTGCCGAGCTGGTCAGGTCTCCCGACACGCTCGCACTGGTCACCCTCCAGCCACTGTCCAGTGACCAGGACGCCCAAGCGCTGATCGAAGCCGACGGTGGGCGCATCGTCGAGCAACTCAAGCCGCTCTCGGTGTATCGCATTGCGTTTCCGGCCTTTGCCGCGGCCGACGATCTCGCGGCCCTGCGCGGTCGCACAGACCTGGTCAAAGGCGCCGAGGTCGAGGATCAGCAGGATGCGCAGATCGTGCCGGACGATTCGCTGTACAAGCAGTTCCAGTGGAACCTGCGGCGCATCGGCATGGAGCGCGCCTGGGATCTGCGGCCGGATGCTACCGACGTGATCGTCGCGGTCCTCGACACGGGCGTCGACCTGACGCATCCGGACCTCAAGGGCAACCTGATGACCGACCTCGGCTACGACTTCGTCGACGACACGCCCAGTCCTCAGGACGACGAGTCGCACGGAACGGCGGTCGCCGGAATCATCGGTGCCCTGGGCAACAACCACGAAGGCGTGACCGGCGTGGCGTGGCACGTGAAGATCTTGCCGATCAAGGCGTTGAACTCGCAGGGCCGCGGCCCCGACAGCGCCATGGTCAAGGCGATCCTGTATGCGGCCGACAACGGGGCCAAAATCATCAACATCAGCTCGACCGGCACGCGCTACTCGGATGCGCTGCAGATGGCCGTGCAGTACGCCCAGGACAAGGGTGCGCTGATCGTGGCGGCCGCTGGGAACACGGGGGACGGCGACAACGCGGTCGACTACCCGGCCGCGTTCGATGGGGTGCTGGCCGTGGCAGCCATCGACCAGAAAGACCAGCTCGCCTCATTTTCGCAACGCCAGTCGTATATCTCGATCGCGGCGCCGGGCGTCGAGGTGCCCAGTACCGCGTGGGCTGGCGCGGGGCGTGGTCTGTACGCCAGCCAATCCGGCACCTCGATCGCCGCTCCGCACGTCGCGGGCGCCGCGGCCATTTTGTGGGCCCTGCGACCGGACCTGTCGTCGTCCGATATCACCAATGCGCTGCTGAACAACGCCGACAAAGTTTCGAGCAGCGATCCGGGCTATGGCGCCGGCATTCTCGACGTCGCCCGCGCGGTCGCGGCTATCCGCCTCGGCGTCACCGCTCCATCCACCGATACCGTCGCGCTGCAGCCCTCGCGCCAGCCGACCGGCGATATTCCCACGCCGCCGCCGTTACCGAATGAGCAGCGCAAGTGGTACTTCGCCGAGGGCAGCACCCGTGCGCCATTCGACGTGTCGTTCGCCCTGTTTAATCCGAACTCGCAGCCAACGGTCGCCCACTTCTTGTTTCTGGCCGCCGATGGCAGCAAACCGACGCCGTACGACCTGCCGCTGCCGGCCAATGCGCGCATGACGCTCAATGGCAGCAGCGTGATGCCCAATTCCGAATTTGCGACGATCGTCACGACCGATCTGCCTGCCTACGTCGAGCGGTCGATGTACTTCGGGCACGCGGGTGATTCGGCGGTGGGCGCCCGTCAGCCGTCGAAGACCTGGTATCTGGCCGAGGGGTCGACCGTCCCGCCGTTCGATACCTGGGTGCTGGTCATGAACCCCAACTCGACACCGGCCCAGGTCCAGATGCATTTTCTGCGTGAGGACGGCAGCGTGGTCGATCACTCGGAGCTGGTGCCGCCGATGGCACGCAAATCGGTGTATGTCAACGCCCTGTTCACGACCTCGGGCTTTGCCACGCAGATCAGTGCCGACCAACCGATCGTCGTCGAACGCGCGATGTACTTCGACAACGGCCTGGCCGGCCACGATACGCTCGCGACCGCGACCCCCAGCCAGAGCTGGTACATGGCGGCTGGCGGGAGTCGGGGTGGCTTCGACACCTGGGTGCTGATCGAGAACCCGGGGTCGGCGCCCGCCAACGTCAAGGTCTCATTCATTACCGACACCGGCAACGTCGTGGTCCAGCCGCTGTTCGTGCTGCCGCACGCGCGCAACAGCCTGTACACCGATCCACTGATGCCGAATGCCACCTACGGGATTCGGGTCGATTCCGATCAGCCCATCGTGGCCGAGCGCGCCGTGTATTTCGACGGCGGGCGGGCCGGCTTCGACTCGGCCGGTGTCTCCGTACCGAACACCGAGTGGTATCTGCCCGAAGGCAGTACTACCGGCTCATTCGAGGAGCAGCTCAACGTGCTGAACCCCCAGTCGCAACCCGCCAACGTCCAGGTTGACTACCGTCCCGAAGCGGGTGGTGGCGATCCACCGCCGCCGCAGCGCTTCAGCCTCGGTCCGACCTCGCGCTTGACGCTGGACGTCAACCCCGAGGTGCCCAGTTCGAGGGTGGCCATGCGCGTGATCGCCGATCGGCCCATTGTCGTCGAGCGCGTGTCCTATTTCGCGCGCGCCACCGGTCAGGGTGCGACCAGCTCGAGCGGGCTGGCGCGGTGATCCATCCGCGACCACTCCTCGGCGAGCCAAAGAGCTCCGACCGACCGTTTCTGGCGATCAACATGGTGGCCACCCTCGACGGGCGCGCCGCGCTCAACGGCTCGGCCGTCGGCATCGGCTCGACCAGGGACCACCGACTGCTGTTCGAGCTCCGCGCCGAGGCGGACGTCGTTCTGCATGGCGCCGGGACGGTCCGCGCCGACCCGCTTTCGGCTCGCGTACCACCCGACCTGGTGGAGCAGCGCACCGCGCGGGGCCTGAGCCCGCAGCCAATCGGAGCGATCGTCACCCGGTCGGGCAACCTGCCAGGCCACCATCCGTACTACGACTCGGCGACGCTCATCTACGTCACCTCCGAGCGGGCGGTGGAGGTCGAGCTACCGACGGTCGAGATCTGTCGGGTGGCCGGTGTCCGCGACGTTGTGTGCGACCTGGCAGGTCGCGGCGTGCGTCGTGTGTTGTGCGAAGGCGGACCGACGCTCAATTCGGCGTTGTTTCGCGAGCAGTTGATCGACGAAGTGTTCCTGACGATCGCACCCAAGCTGCTCGGCGGCGATGATCCGCTGACCATCATTCGCGGCCCGCGGTTTCCGAGGATGCTGCCGCTGGAGCTGCGCTCGCTGGTCGAGGTCGACGGCGAGTTATTCCTACGGTATGGCGTGAGCTACCCCCTATGATTTTGGTATGGCCACGACAATGGCGTCGCGGCGCCAACAGTCTGCGTTCAAGTCGGGCACTCCGGCCCGCGTTCACCACAATCCATTCGATGACGTCCTTGAGCAGATCGATCGCGCCGCTTCTGTTCTGCACCCCGATCACGATTCTTTAGAGCCGCTGCGGCACCCACGCCGCCAGGTCATCGTCTCGGTCCCCGTCGCGATGGACGACGGTCACCTGCGGATCTTCGAGGGCTACCGCGTGCTGTACGACAACTCGCGCGGACCCGGCAAAGGCGGCATTCGCTATCACCCCGAGGTCAACCTCGACGACTGCAAGGCCCTGGCTGCCTGGATGGCATGGAAGTGCGCCATCGTGGACGTGCCGTTCGGCGGAGCCAAGGGTGGCGTCGCCTGCGATCCGCTGAAACTCTCGGATGGCGAGCTCGAACGCATCACCCGCCGCTACATCTCAGAAATTTTCGACCTGATTGGTCCGACTGTCGACATTCCGGCGCCGGACGTTGGCACCAGTCCACGTGTCATGGCCTGGGTGATGGACACCTTCTCGATGAAGAAGGGCTATGTCGAGCCCGGCGTCGTCACCGGCAAGCCGATTGCGCTGGGTGGCTCGGGTGGTCGACTCGAGGCCACTGGCCGTGGGCTGCTGTTCACCACGCGCGAAACGCTGCGGCGCATCGGCCGGGAGTTAGAAGGCAGCAGCATCGCGATTCAGGGCTTCGGCAACGTGGGTTCCAATGCGGCGAGCTTGCTGCACGCCGCCGGCGCCCGGGTGGTGGCGGTCTCGGACGTGGCTGGCGGCATCTACGCTCCCGGCGGGCTCGATCTGCCCCGGCTGATCGCGTACTACCGCGAGACGGGGCACGTGGGTGGTTTTCCTGGCACCCAGCCGCTAGACAATGCCGCCCTGCTGCGACTGGATGCGGACGTCCTGTTGCCGGCGGCGCTGGAGGGCCAGATTACCCGCGCCAACGCGGGTGAGATCCAGGCGCGGATCAGCGTCGAAGGCGCCAACGGACCGACGACGGCGGATGCCGACCAGATTCTGGCTCGGCGCGGGGTGCTGGTCGTGCCGGACATCCTGGCCAACGCGGGCGGCGTGGTCGTCTCGTACTTCGAGTGGGTCCAGGATCGCTACGGCTACTTCTGGAAGGAAGCCGAAGTGGTCAATCGACT
>JAFAWJ010000157.1 GCA_019242065.1 Chloroflexota bacterium | reverse complement strand
AGTCCACGCAGACAATGATAGTCCATGGAAAAAATAGTGGTGCGCAACAACTATGGTGCTACAACTACGGCCAAATCCAAAGCCGAGGAGGCTTGGGGACGTGCCACTCACTCCTGAATCCGAACTTCTCCTACCCCTGCTGCCGCTCGACGAGCGTGTCATCCTGCCGCACATGACCGTGCCCGTGGCTGTCGACTCTGAAACGGCCCGCGCCGCGCTGCTCGCCGCGCGCCAGACGGACGGTCTGCTGGTGCTCGTGCCACGCGTCGAAGGCCAGTACGCCCGGCTGGGCACGGTCGCCCACGTCGAAGAGTCGGGCCGTCTGCCGGATGGACGGCAGGCCGCGGTGGTCCGCGGCCTGTACCGCGGCGTGCTGAACAGCGCCGCCACGGAACGCGAGGGCACGCTGTGGATGAGGGTGGAGCCCGCGCCGGACCCCCAGGTGGACGCCCTCCCGCCGACTGCCCACAGCCTGGCCAGGGAGTACCGCGCCGTCCTGGAGAACCTGCTGGACCTGCGGGGTGCCTCGGCACTCGGCCAGATGCTGCGCGGCATCGAACACCCTGGCCAGCTGGCCGACATGTCGGGCTACTCGTCCGACCTGCAGCTGCATCAGCACCTGGCGGTCCTCGAAGAGCGCGACGTGGTCGCGCGTCTGGAAAAACTCATCGCGTGGAGTCGCGAACTCCTCGCCGAAGCCTCACTCAAAGACAAAATCCGCGTTGAGGTCAACGACGGTCTGGAAAGACGCCAACGCGAGTTCTATCTGCGCCAGCAGTTGGCGGCCATCCAAAAGGAGCTGGGCGAGACCGACACCAACGCGCTGTCCGAGTACCGCCAGAAGATCGCCGACACACCCTTTCCGGACAACGTGCGCAAGGAGGTGGAGCGGGAGCTCGAACGATTCGAACGCACCAGCGAACAGAATCCCGAGCAGGGCTGGATCCGCAATTACCTGGACTGGATGCTCGAGCTGCCATGGGGCAAGAAATCCGAGGATCGCTTCGATGTGGTCGAGGCGCGCCGCATCCTGGACGCCGACCACACCGGGCTGGATGATGTCAAAGAGCGCATCGTCGAGTACCTGGCGGTGAAAAAGCGCCGCGAGAGCCGCCGGCTGCAACCTGTGGGCGGGCGCGGGTCCGGCGCCATCATCAGCCTGGTCGGACCGCCAGGTGTAGGCAAGACCTCGCTGGGTGAGTCGGTGGCGCGCGCGCTCGGGCGTGAGTTCACGCGGGTGTCACTGGGCGGCATTCATGACGAAGCGGAGATTCGCGGACACCGCCGGACGTATGTCGGCGCTCTGCCCGGACGCATCGCTCGGGCGCTCAAGGAAGCTGGCACCATGAATCCGGTCATCATGCTGGACGAGATCGACAAGGTTGGCAGCGACTGGCGGGGTGATCCCTCGTCGGCGCTCCTGGAGGTGCTCGACCCCGCCCAGAACCACACGTTCCGCGACCACTTCCTGGAGGTCGACCTGGACCTTTCGGACGTGTTGTTCATCCCCACCGCGAACGTGGTGGATACGATTCCGGCTCCGCTGCTCGATCGCATGGAGGTCGTCCAACTGGACGGCTACACCGTCCAGGAGAAGTCCTTCATTGCCCGCGACCACCTGGTGGGACGCCAGCTCGTTCGCAACGGCCTCGAGCCGGCTGAGGTCCAGCTCACCGACGACGCCCTTCGGGGGATCATCGAGGGCTATACCCGCGAGGCGGGCGTGCGGGGCCTCGAGCGTCAGATCGGCAAGCTGCTGCGCAAGGTGGCCACCCGAGTCGATGGCGGCCAGTTGGCGGTGCCGACCACGATTGGACCTACGGACGTGAGGCAGTATCTGGGTCGCTCGCGGTTCACCTCAGAAGTCGCGGAGCGAACGGATACCCCAGGCATTGCTACGGGGCTTGCGGTGACCGGAATTGGTGGCGACGTGCTGTTCATCGAAGCCGCGCGCATGGATGGCGACGAAGGCCTGACGCTGACCGGCCAGCTCGGCGATGTCATGAAAGAATCCGCGCGGATCGCGCTGTCCTACGTTCGTTCGCACGCCGCTGAGCTTGGCATTGATCCGGCGGCGTTCAACAATCAGCACTTCCATGTGCACGTGCCGGCGGGCGCGGTGCCAAAGGACGGCCCCTCGGCGGGTGTCACCATGGTGACGGCCCTCGCCAGTTTGCTCACCCAGCAGCCCGTACGCGGCGGACTGGGGATGACCGGCGAGGTGACGCTGCAGGGCAAGGT
>JAFAWJ010001105.1 GCA_019242065.1 Chloroflexota bacterium | reverse complement strand
CGGCGAACTCACCACTGGAGCCGCCGCGCCGGCTTCGTCAAAACTCACCGCCCCCTGCCCCACCAGGCTCGCCAGCGCCCGCACCACCGCCAGCGGCTGTCGCCCGGCCGTCAGATCGGCCACGGTCCGTGTCCCATCAATCTGGTCCAGGATGCGCGTGATGTCCGGCTCGAGCGCCCGCGGCCGGTGACCGGTCGGTCGTGGCACCGCCTCGATCCCCGGGACAGCGCTGGCCAGTCGGCCACCCGCCCGCGCGACCTCGGCCAGTCGCGCGGCAACGTCGATGGCGCTCAGGTCCAGGCTGCGGGTCGGGCTGCGCTCTCCGTCGACGAAGCCGACGTCGGCATGTGGTGGCAGCAGCGCGGCCATCTCGAGTGCGGTCAGCGCGCGCAGCGGACCCCAGACGGCATGCATGACCCGGCCTTCCTCGACCCAGACGTCCATCTGCGGGCTATCCGTTGGCCGCGCCAGGAGACGCCCGGTGCGCGCGGCGCTGAAGAGCAGTGGCAGCGCATCAGTCAGCGCCAGGCCGGCCGGCAGTCCGGACTTCAGCGCCTCATCGGGATGATCAGGATGCCCGTCCATGCGCCACCAGTACCGTCGCACGTGCCGTGCACGCACGGGACCTCTAATACTACGGCATGCCTTCAGGCTGGCTGGACGGTGATGCTGTCCTGTCCCCAGCTGCCGTCTGGGGCCGGTAGGCCAAAGTCGTCGGACTGAACGGCGCCGCTGCCGTCGGTGGCGCGCACGACCAGGTTGACGGGTGCCGAGCCCATCTGAAACGTGCCTTCCCAGCGCACCATGGCATCGGGTCCGGCGGCGGGCTCCGGGATTGACACCGGCTGCCAGGTACTGCCGCCGTCGGCGCTGACCTCGACCCGCGTGATGCCGCGCAGTCCCGCGTAGGCGACGCCGGCTACACGCTGCGGACCGCTTGTCAGTGTGGCCCCGTCGGCCGGTACGTCGATGCGTGACATCGTTTTGATAAGGCCGTCGCGCGTCCACCCGCGCTGCTGGTACCAGTCGGCGTACGGCTGATCCAGCGCGCGAATGCCGGCCAGCCACTTGGGATTCTTCATCCCGTATCGACCCGGCACCAGCAGACGTGCCGGGTAGCCGTGCTCGCGCGGCAGCACTTCGCCGTTCATCTGGTACACGACGAGCGTGCCGGGATCCATGACGACCTCGGCCGGCAGCCCTGACGAGAACTCGTCCATGGACAAGAACGCAACGTCGACGACATTGGATTTCAAACCGCCGGCCAGGTTGAGCACGTCGCTGGCCGCGACGCCGCGCCAGACGGCCGTGGACATCAGGTCGCACCCGAAGCTCGCCATGCTGCAGCCCGCGGTCAGGTTCGAGATGCATTCCAGCGTCTTGGTCACGTCGACGTACGGCAGCGCCAGCAGCGTGGCGTAGTCCACCTGCACCGGATGGTCGACCTGGCCGTCGACGATCAGCCGCCAGGTGTTGGCGTCAGCAACCGGATCGGCGACCGCGTTTTTCGTCACGATATAGAAGTCCGCGTTGCTGGTGATTGGCGGCGCCAGACTGCCCGGCGGCCGACCGGCGGCGGTCAGCGAGCCATCCTGGTCGCGGGCGAGCGTGCGAACGGGTGGCGGTGTTGGAAATGCGGCGGCCGCAACGGCAGTTGGCGCGGGCACAGGTGCCGGGACGGCAACCACGGTCGTCGGCGCCGACAGGCCAGCCGTGGGCGGCGCACCGCTCGGCGCGGCAGTCGCGGCTGGCAGGGTGGCGGTCGGGTTCGAGGTCGGCGGCTGCGTGGGGGCCGCCGCCAAGGGCAGGCTGGATTGAACGGCAGCGCCGCCGCCTGCACCTGCCGTGGAGCGCGCAAGCTCGAAGGCCACGAGCGCGACGACGGTGCCCCCCAGGCCGGCCAGCAGACTGCGCCGTTCGAGGATCGCGGTTTCTTCGGGCGCTTCGTATCGGCCGGGGTCGAGCCAGGTCAGGAGCCCGGTGCCAATCGCCAGCACCGCGGCGTATCCTCCGAAGACGCACACATAGGCGGCATCGGTCAGCAGCGGACTGGTGAATAGTCCGCGCGCGAAGAGTCCGGCGCCCGTCAGCGGCATGACCACGACCATCGCCACCAGCCACAGGACGCATCCGACTCCCAGCACCAGCCAACCATCGACGGTGCGGACCGCGAACCAGCCGACGACCACGAGCAACCCGGCCATGCCCACGTACGCGCCGACGAGGGCAATGTCCTTGGCGCTGGCCCCGAACTGCTGCAGCCCGCGCTCGAACAGGTCGAGTGGGACGAACACCAGCAGCGTCTCCATCACGCGCTCGGGCAGCGTGCGCACCTGCCAGGCGCTGCGAATGCCCTGCTGCAACGCCATCGCAACGACCATCGCCGCCACAGCGACGCCGACCGCACTCCATCGCCGTATGGTCCGATCTGTGGCTGGCCTCATGTGCAGTTGGCGCTCACGGTGGATTACGCATGGACAACGTATGTCGGATGCGTAAAGACTGGCTCCGCCGAATCAAGAAGTAGTATCCAGTGCACGTGACCGTGAATGCCTCGCGTCGCCGGCAGCCCAAGCGGGAGCCCGTGCAGGGACGCGATACAGCCGCGATCGTCGGTGGCCTGGCAGCGTCGCTGGTGTTCGGGATCGGCATGCTGCTGCTGCGGTCCACCCTCGGAGTCCGCTCGATTCCCGAGCGATTGATGGAATGGCTGCTGCTGTTCGTGCCGCCGGGCCTGTTCGAAGCCATGCTGCAGCAGTTCGGTTTCGACGCCAAGCGCTACGGGCTGGACGCGGCGGTGGTCCTCATCCTGGCGCTGCTGGCGTGGCTCGGCTACGCCGCGCTCCACCGTGGATGGTCCAGCCTGATCCTGGCCAGCCTGGGACCGGCGGTGTGGTTGGCGGTCATGCTGGTCATCATGCCGTTGACGTCGGCCGGCGTCTTCGCCAGCGCCTTGCCGGACGGTGCGGCCGCGGCGGTGCTCGGCTACCTGGCGATCAGTTTGTCGTATGGGGCGGTGCTGGTCGTGGTCCGCGCGTGGCTGGACGCGAGTGGTGATTTCGAGCGCGCGCTGAGCGTGCCCGTGCAGCAGCGACGGACGTTGGTGGCGGCCGTCACCGGCACCGGCGCGGCTTATGTCGCCGCGTACATGAGCGGCGTGCTCTTTCCGACGACCGCGCGTGCCCCAGCCATCGTGCTGGTCGATCCGCAGGAGCCGTTGCCGTCGGGTGGTCTGGACGAGCCGAATCCACATCCGCAAGTGGTCTCCACGCCGGTTGCCCAGGCGCCTGCTCCGGCGACGCCAACGGTCGCCGTCAACGCCACGCCAGCGCTGCCCAAGCCCGCACCGCCGCGGACACTGCAGCGTGACAAGGATGGCGCGGTGCTGCAGTCGGGTCGAACGGCGGGCCAACTCGCGTCGGAATTTACCAGTAACGCCGATTTCTACGTGGTGACCAAAAACGCCGGCGGGGATCCGGAGCTGGCGGCGAATGGCTGGCGGCTGCTGGTGGACGGCGAAGTGCAACGCAGCTTCCAACTGGACTATGCGACCTTGCGCCGGATGCCAGCCGTGCAGGTGACCAAGACGCTCGAATGCATTTCGAACTTTGTCGGTAAACCCGAGCTTGCGCCATTTGGGGCGGAGCTGATCAGCACCGCGCAGTGGAAAGGGGTGGCGGTCAAGGACATCCTGGCGCTGACGGGTGGTCCGAATCCGGGTGCCGTGTGGCTGGCCGTGCTGTCCGCCGACGAATACACCAGCGCTCTGCCCATGGACGTGGCCATGGATCCTGGCACGCTGCTGGTCTACGAAATGAACGGCGAGGTGCTGCCTTACGAACACGGGTATCCCGCCCGCCTCCTGGTGCCGGGTCGCTACGGGTTGAAGAACCCGAAGTGGGTGATCGGCATGCGGCCCATGACGCGCGAGTTCCTCGACTGGTACGCGCAGCGCAACTGGAGCAAGGACGCGATCGTGCGCACCATGGCGCGGATTGACAGCCCTGGGCCGGATTCGACGCTCCTGCCTGGAGCCAACGAGATCAGCGGCGTGGCGTATGCCGGATCGCGCGGCATTCAGCAGGTGGAATTCACCTCGAATGGCGGCGAGAGCTGGCAGGTCGCCGAGTTGGTCGAGCCGCCGCCGGCGCAGGACGTCTGGGTCCGCTGGCGCGGCAGCTTCACGCCTGGGCCAGGTTCGAAAGTGGCGCTGCTGGCGCGAGCCACCGACGGCACCGGCGCCGTCCAGGAGCAGGCCTTCACCCTCCCGGAGCCGAACGGCGGCACCGGCTGGCCACACCTGGAGCTCGGCTAGCCCCTGACCTGACCCCTCGCCGCTTGTCCCCACCGCGAATTCTGAGTAAGGTCGCGCTGATGAGGGTGACGGTTACGGGACGCCTAACCTTTGCGCTCGTCCTGGTAACAGGTCTCACAGTCGCGACACAGGCGACGGCCCTCGCGCAGACGGACTGCTCCCAGTTCGCGGCCGAGTTTGCCGGCCTCCAGTCGCAGCTCGGCGCCGTCATGGGCGACCCCGCCAACTGCCCGCGCACCGACGCCAGCGGCGACACGATTCAGCTGACCTCCACTGGGCTCGCCATTCACCGTCCCGACGGTATGTCCGTGTTCGCCTCGGGCAGCGACCACTGGGCCCTCACCAGCTCCGGGCTGGAGTACTGGTCCGGCAACTGGCACAACGGCCTGTATCCACCCGTGACGCCACAGCCAGACGCGACCGACGCGGCGCTGCCGACCGAGTCGCCGGCACAGGGGTCGGTCGAACCGCTGATGCTGATGCAGGTCCTTCAAGACGGCTCGAACGCAATCGTGGTAGAAGATCCGTCTGGGAGCATCTACACCGTCGATCTAGCCACTGGCTGTCCCGACGTGGGTGCCGCGGTGGGCGAGAACGTCTTCGTGCGTTCGGGGGACTCGCAGACCGATCTGATTCTCATGCAACAGCACGAGACCTGCGCGGTCGCGGCCATGTATGCGGCCCAGGCTGACTGAACACAGGAGGAACACGTTGCGCGATGAGCCTGACTCGCCGTCAATTCCTCGCTGGCGGCGCGGGAGTCCTGGCGATAGGTGGCACGAGTCTGTTGGCGGCTTGCCAGAGCCAGCCACAGCCGATCGTGGTCACCAGTGCGCCGGCGGCGTCTCCCGCGCCGACGACCGCGGCGCCGCCAACTCCCGCATCTGCCAGCTCACCCGTGGCAGGCACATCGCCGGCAGCGTCGCCGGCCGTTGCCGCGGGCGCCTCACCCGCCCCCGCGCCAGCCGCTAGTCCCGCGGCGTCGGTCGTCCCATCGGCGTCGCCGGCCGTCGCGGCGAGCGCCTCACCCTCGCCGGCAGTGGCTGCTGGCCCTGCCGTCGGCAAACCCCAGTATCAGATGGACGCGCTGCACACCGGACGCTCGCCCTACATGGGTTCGCAGCGGTTGGCCATCACGCGCACCTTCGATACCAGCCAGCCCGATTTTCGACCCGACGATGCGCTGGTACCGACCGCCGACATTCAAAGCTCGACGTCGATCGGTCCCGACGGCACGATCTACGCCACGAACTTCCCAGGCTGGCTCTTTGCTCTCAAGGACAGTCCCACCTCAGCCAATGCCCTGGATCTGGCGTGGAGCTTCCGGCCCGCCAATGGCTCGCCGTTCCACTGCACGCCGGTGGTCGGCCGCGACGGTGCGACGATCTACTGTTCGTTCACCACCGGCACCGGGGCGACCGCCAAAGGCACGCTGTACGCGCTCAAGGCACCGGCCAGCGGCCAGGATGGCCAGGTTGTCTGGCAGACGGATCTGCCGCCTGGCAATGTACAGAACACGCCGAGCCAGGGGCCTGACGGCACCCTGTATATCGTGAACGTCGCGGGCGTGCTCTTTGCGATCGATCCGAGCGGTGGCCAGGTCAAATGGACGGCGCAGATCGGCAACGGCCAGCAGGCTCAGTTCGGGCAGACGGTCAAGGTCGCGCCAGCAATTGCGCCCGATGGCACGGTGTATGTCGCGGCGCTGACCGGGTCGCTCTATGCCGTCTCGCCGCCGAGCGGATCGGGCAACCAGGGGTCGATCAAGTGGAACTTTGACTTCGGCGAGCACCTGGGGCCGACGCCGCTGGTCACCACACCGGTCACCGCCGGGCCGAACCGCGGACAGGACGGTATTGGCAGTGGCGCATCGGCGTCGATTGGTCCTGACGGGACCGTGTATATCGGCTCGAACAACAGCAACTTTTACGCGATCACGCCGAGCGGCCAGCAGAAGTGGATGTACGAGGCCGAACGCGAGTTGGCTGGCATCTGGACGACCGCTGCCCTCAGCGCGGACGGCTCCACGCTCTACTTTGGTGCCAACAAGGGTGGTATCTACGCGCTGAACACACAGAGTGGGGCGCTGACGTGGCAGTTCAACATCATCGGCTCGGTGTACGGCTCACCGGCGCTGGATGCTGGCGGGACCCTCTATACGGGCAGCACGGTGGGCCACGTGTTCTCGGTATCGACGTCGACCGGCGACTACATCACCGACCTGGACGTGGGCGCCCCCGTGTGGACCGCGCCGTCGGTGCGGCCC
>JAFAWJ010001089.1 GCA_019242065.1 Chloroflexota bacterium | reverse complement strand
GTTGCTCACCGTGCTGCCGTCCGAAGAGTCGCACGGATGACGGATGCGCCCGCGCCCAAGAGTCGCCTGCAGGCCGCCGTGCAGGCCGGCCGCTTCGCGGTCACTGCCGACATAGGCCCGCCGCGCAACGCGAACGTGAATCCCATCCGACGCAAGGCCAAACTCCTGCACGATTGGATCGACGCCGCCAATATCACCGACAACCAGAGCGCCGTCGTGCGCCTGGCCAGCTGGGCTGGCTGTATGGTCGTCATGCAGGAAGACGTCGAGCCCGTCATGCAACTGCAGTGCCGCGATCGGAATCGCATCGCGCTGCAGAGTGATTTGCTCGGCGCCGCGGCGCTGGGCATTCCCAACGTCCTGCTACTCACCGGCGACCACACGCGCTTCGGCGATCACCCGGACGCCAAGCCCGTCTTCGACCTGGATTCCATTCAGCTGGTCTGGACCGCGCGCACCATGCACGAGCAGGCCAAGTTGCTCTCGGGCCGCGAGCTGAAACCCGCGCCCGACTGGTTCTTGGGCGCCGTCGAAAATCCGTTCGCACCGCCGCTGAAGTGGCGCGCGCAGCGGCTCGGCAAGAAAGTCGCCGCCGGTGCCCGCTTCTGTCAGACACAGTTCATCTACGACGTGGACATCTTCCGCCGGTGGATGCAGCACGTCCGCGACCTGGGACTGGACAAACGCTGTGCCATCCTGGCCGGCGTCGGTCCGGTGCGGTCGCTGCGCGCGATGGAGTACATGCGCCAGGAAGTGCCTGGCATGTACGTTCCGGACTCCGTCGTCCGTCGCCTGCGCGGAGTCCCGAGTGACCAGGTCTCCGCCGAGGGTCTCAAGCTGTGCAGTGAGATCATCGCGGAGGTCAAAGAAATTCCTGGCGTCGCCGGCGTGCACGTCATGGCCGTCAGCTGGGAAGATGCTGTTCCCGAGATCCTGGAGCGCGCTGGCCTGGCACGGAAGGAACCAGTCGCTCAGCCTGAATCTGAAGCTAAAGCTGGAGCCGCGCCTGTCGCGGCCGGGGGTGAAAATTGAGATGTTGATCGAACTGCGCGCATCCGACGACCGTTTGCGGGGACCCAAAGCGCTGGACGCCGCGCCGATCCTCACCTCTGCATATAAAGCCGCTGCCGAGAGTCCGCATGACCTCTCGCGCCTGCGCGTGGTGTGCGACTTCATCCAGTATCGTCAGAACTTCCGCGACACGGTCGAGGTCCGGCGCGTCGAGCCGTGGGCCATCGAGCCCGGCTTCGAAGACGGTGACGGCCAGAGCTGGGAGATCGCCATCGATCTGCGGCGCGCCAAGCCGGAGGCCATCGAAACCTCCATCAGGGAATCCTTCGCCGCCGGCGGGCAGGACGCACGTTTGCCGCTCGAAGACTGGCGGCTGGGCAGGAAAAGCCTGATCTGGGGCTTCAACGGCCTGTACTGGAAAGCGCTGTCACTGTGGGAGCAAGCCACTGGCAAGGGCTACGAATCGGCGCTGCCGGGCGGCGAGTCGGATGCGCGCAACGTCGAGGCCGCGCGTGACCTGATCCTGGAGCTCTTCGAGCTCTGGGACAATCTGGCCAGTCGGCGCGCGCTGCCAGAAGAGCTGTACGTACTGGAGATCGGCGTCGGCAACGGCAATCAAGCCGCGGTGTTCCTCGACGAATTTCGCCGCCTGAATCGCGAAAAGGGCCGCGGCTATTACCGGCGTCTGCACTACTTGATGGGCGACTATTCGCAGCACGTGCTGGATCTGGCCCGCAAGAACGTCGCGCACCACGCGGAGCACGTCAGCAGCCTGGTGTTGGACGCCCTGCGTCCGACCGAAACGCTCGGCTTCCTCCGCTACAAGGCGTTCCTGGTGTACATCTCGAACGTTTACGACAACCTGCCGACCGACGAGATCGTGCGCACCGGTGGCCACCTGTTCCAGGTCCAGACCCGCGCCGTCTTTTCTCAGCCAGCCGCCGAAAAGCTGGCTGCCTCGATCCGCGCCAAGCCTGAGAGCCTGCCTGACCTGGTCGCGCGCCTGGTGCGCCTGGGGCCCGAGCTGCGCGCAGAAGTCCTGCCGGAGCATTTTCCAACGGTTGCGGACGCCGTGACGTTCTGGCGCGCCGCCTGGGAGGCGCTGCGTTTGGAAGAGCGCTACGTGCCGCTGATCGAGCTGGATACGTACGAGATCGCGCCCGACGTGGGTGGCGAGCTGCTGCGGCCGATTGTCGAAGCCAACGGCGACCTGCGGATGCACGTCTCCAACGGGGCGGCGACGAGTTTCGCCGACACGCTGCCGCTGCTGCATCCACACGGGGTGCTGCAGTGCCACGACCTGTTCGTCACCGACGTGCACCAGTACGCCAACGGCTTCCGCGGGCCCGGCAAGTACGACGGGTCGGTCGTCAACTGGGTCAACGGCCGCTTGTTGTCGGCGATCGGCAACCGCCGCGGATTCGACGTGACCTTCGCGGCGTTTGCACACCGTACGGGTGCCAATGTCTTGACCATGACGGCGCGCGCCCGTGACTGAACGTCTTTCCCCGGAGGGTTCCCCTGCCAGTGCTCAGAGCCAATCGCCCGCAGGACACGACCCCGAGTCGGCTCTGACAGGATCGAGTCAAGTCTCCTCACCACCAGGAGTTGTCAACGTGGGGTCAGCCACAGGGTCCGTCTTAGACTCCACGTCGTCAGAGGGGTCTCTACAAACATCTTTGGATACACACGTGGTTGACAGCGCGGATCTCACCAGTCCGAGTCACAACGGAACCGCCGTCCTGGCCACCTCGGTGGTCGGCTCCTACTCCGTCCCCGAGTGGCTCGAGCGCCTCAAAACCGACTTCTACCAGCGTCGCATCAGCGGCCAGTACCTCGACGAAATCCACGAAGTCGCCATCAAAGCCGCCCTCAAGGACCAGGAGACCGCCGGCGTCAACGTCGTCTCCGACGGCGAGCTCCGCCGCGACAACGACATCGACTATTTCCTGGCGCGCATGCCCGGCGTCGAGATCCCCCACGTCGCCAAGACGTTTTATTACGACTACTACGACGCCTACGTCCGCCATCCAATTCCGGTGGACGACGAAAGCGCCAGCCTCGGCCTCGTCGACGACCTGCGCTTCACGATGGCCTACACCGGCAGTCCGGTCAAGTTCTCGTTCACCGGCCCGTTTTCCCTGGCACGTCGGGTCCACAACGAGGCGTATGCCACCTTCGACGATCTGGTGCTCGCCTTCGCGCGCGTGCTGAATCGCGAAGCCAGGGCGCTGGCGAAAGCCGGCGCCGCGGTCCTGCAGATCGACGAGCCGTTCCTGGCAGGCTACCCGGAGGAAATCGGACTGGCCGTCAAAGCCATCAACCAGGTCTACGAAGGTATCGAGGGCCCGAAGCGCGCGCTGCACGTCTGCTACGGCAACCGCTACGCCCGCCCGGTCTGGGAAGGCCACTACGAGTTCCTGTTCCCGTCGATCCTGGATGCCCAGGTCGATCAGCTGGTCCTGGAATTCGCGCGCAAGGGATACGACGACCTGGATCTGTTCCACAAGTACGCCACCGGTTCGCTCACGCTTGGGCTCGGCGTGATCGACGTCAAAAATCCGACACCGGAGCCGACTGAGCTGATCGTGGCGCGTCTCCACCAGGCACTCCAGGTGCTGCCGGCGGACCGACTGATGATCAATCCAGACTGCGGGCTTCGCCACGTGCCCGCCGAAAGTGCCCGCGCCAAGCTGCGCGCGATGAGCACGGGCGCCGCCCTCGTCCGCGCCGAAGTCCTGGGCGAATCGACCAAGTCACTTGCCAAGGGAGAGGAAGAGTAGTTTGCCTACCACGTTTCAGACCCACGCCCGCCTGTTGTTCAGCAGCGAAAGCGTCACCGAGGGCCATCCGGACAAGATGTGCGATCAGATCTCGGACGCGGTGCTGGATTGGGCCCTGTCCAAGACGCCCACGGCTCGGGTTGCCTGCGAATCGGGCATCAAGAGCGACGAGACCCGCAGTTGGGTCGCCGTGTTCGGTGAGGTGACGCCGTCGGTCCCCGACGACGTGGTCGACGAGATCGTCCGCCGCGTGATCACCAAAATCGGCTACACCTCGGCAGACACCGGCTTCGATCTGAACAACGCCACGATCGAATCCGTCCTGTCGCGTCAGTCCGGCGACATCGCCCAGGGCGTCGACCAGGCGCTGGAGGCCAAGCAGGGCGAGCTCGAGGACGACCTGGACACTGGCGCCGGCGACCAGGGCATGATGTTCGGGTTCGCGTGTGACGAGTCGCCGGAGCTCATGCCGCTGCCAATCGCCCTGGCGCATCGACTGACCCGTCGACTCGCCGAGGTCCGCAAGAACGGCACGCTGCCCTGGCTGCGACCCGACGGCAAGAGCCAGGTCACCGTCGAGTACTCCTACGGCG
>JAFAWJ010001024.1 GCA_019242065.1 Chloroflexota bacterium | reverse complement strand
ACAACAATCATCGGTGCCCGACAGATCGACTTCGCGACTGAGCAGGACGGTCCAATCCGTGCGACGCACCACGTACAGGGCGTCGTCGACGTCCGCAAATGCGCCGCTTCGCAGTCGGCGGAGGGCGGCAAGGACTTCGGCGGCGCGATGTTCGTCGGCGTAGGCCAGCACCACGAGGTCGGACACGGCTGGTCTTCACTCTAGGTCGGTGTGGGGCGGCGAGCATCAGGGCAATCATCTATTCGCTGCTGTTCGCCGCGGTCTACGCGGCGGCTGTCTCGGTGGGCGGCGTGGCGGGCAACAGGATCGCGGCAATGAGGCCGATAATCGCGAAGACCATCAACACGACCAGGGCCAGCGCGTAACCCGCGTTGCCGGCGACCAGGTCGGAGACGATCACGGTGCCGGCGATGGCCACGCCGAGCGACGAGCCGAGGTTCGAGACGCTGCGCGACAGCCCTGAGATCTCGCCCTGGTCCTGCTCTGGAAAACTGGACTGGACGACGTTCACCGAGGAGGTGAGCATGACACCCACGCCGAGGCCGACCAGCAGCAGGCCCGGGACGAAGGTGAGCACGCTGGTACTGCCCGGCACCAGCAGCAGCATCAGCCCCACGCCGATGATGCTGACGACGAAGCCGGCGCGGATCAAGGTCGCCTGCGCGCGCCGCTGGGCGAGCCGACCCGCCGCTATCGACGACGCCAGGATGCCAATCGTTGCCGGAGTCAAGATCAAGCCGGTCTGAATGGCGCCGTAGCCGCGCACGGTTTGCAGGTACACCGACACCACGAACGACAGACCCAGCAGGACGAGCCACTGGATGTTCTGCGTGACCAGGCCAAGGTTGCTGACGCGGTTCTTGAACATGCGTGTCGCCAGAAGCGGCTCCTTGCCGGCGCGTTCGGCGGCGGCAATGTGCCAGAAGAAGCCGGCCAGCAGCAGGACGCCAATCAGCACGAAGAGCCAGACGGGCGAGATGCCGCCCACCGGAATGAGCACGGTGGAGCCGACGACGAAGTCGCGCGAGGCGCGAAACCAGCCATAGGTGCCGGCCTGAAGGATGCCGACGACCACGAAAAACAAGCCGGCGGCGGACAACACGGCGCCCAGGAAGTCGAATTTCGGCTTGTGGCCCTGAACGCCCGGATCGGCGATGCGTCGGGCGAGATACAGGATGACGAGGACCAGCAGCGCCTGGACCCCAAAGGCGAGGCGCCACGTGGCGGCGCTGGTGATCAGGCCCCCGATGAGCGGCCCGGCGGCGGAGCCGATGCCGCCGGCGGCGCTGATGGCGCCAAAGGCCCGCGCCCGCGCCTTCATGTCGGCATAGAAGACCGTGGCCAGGATGTACACCGGTGGAATGAGCAGGGCCGTACCGATGCCCTGGCCAAGCGAATAGCCCAGGATCAGGGTGGGCAGCCCCTGCGAGACGGCCGCGATCAACGCGCCCACGCCATACACGACCAGACCCAGGCGGAAGCACAGCTTGCGTCCCCAGATGTCGGTCAGCTTGCTGCCGGGGATCATCAGCGCTGCCATGGTCAGCGTAAAGGCGGTGATAGCGGTCTGGACGCCACTGACGGTGGTTCCCAGATCGGTGGCAATACTGCTGATCGCCACGTTCATGGTGGTGGCCGCGAAACTGCAGAGGAACTGGGCCAGGACCAGCGGCACGAGCATGCCACCGACGGCCGTGCTCGTCGCGGCTGCGCCTACCTGGACACTCAGCCCAGTGCTGCCAGGTGAATCCGCCATAAAGTAAGGTTCCTCTCTCCACGTTTGTAGGTGGTGTCATGGGGGCAGGTCAACGGGGTGGGACGCCGCCGAGCTCGTGCATCAGCTCTGAGCCTGGCTCCAGGTGGAGTGCAGTACTCAGCAGCACGTTGGGATGGGGGACGAACTGACTGAGGATCGGCTCCGGATCCCAGCCGGTGGCGATCAACGCGAGACCCGAGCTGCGGCTTCCGAGCGCCGCGCGTACCCGGGTACGGAAGTCCGCGTCCAGACCGGCACGATCGATCGCGCCAAAGAGTCCGCCCAGGTTCGCTCCGTACGCCGTTCCCGCCAGCGGCACCAGGAAAATTAGACCAAACAGTGCTTCCCAGAAGACGCCCCAGAAGGCGTTGCCGGACCCCTGGCGGTCGGTCAGCCTGACGGTGTACGCGCCGTCGCCGGCGACACGCACGGTGGCTGATGACTGGAGCTGGCCTGGTGCGTTGACCT
>JAFAWJ010000753.1 GCA_019242065.1 Chloroflexota bacterium | reverse complement strand
TCGCGGCCGTGTTCTTGTTTTGCAATCGCTGGGTGCGCGCCTGTTGTGTCGTCCTTGGCGCGGTGATTGGAGCTGCGGTGCTGTCGTCGCGCGTCTACTTCGGCAACAATCGCATCTTCTGCGCCTGTGTTCTGTTCCTGGCAGGCCTGCAGCAAGTCGGTCAGGGCCCGTGGCTCATTCGTTCCCAGGTCGTCCTGGTGTACCTCGGGGCAGGCCTCAACAAGCTGCTCGACCCCGACTGGCGATCGGGGCAATTCTTCGAGACCTGGACGTCCAACGTGCCGCACCATCAGCGCTTGCGATCTCACATCCTGTTGCCGCCGCGCCAGCTGAGCCTGCTTATGAGCTGGCTGGTAATTGCTACCGAGCTATGGCTGGTGGTGGGCTTTTCCCGCAAGCGGTTGCATCGGCCAGCCGTATGGACGGGCGTGCTGTACCACACGGCGCTCCTAGTTGACACGGGCAGCACGTTCAACATGTTCTACTTCGCCATGCTGAGCGCCTATCTGGCCTTCGTCGAATGGCCTTTGGCGCCGGTATCGGTCCAGTACGCTTCGAGGCTCCGCCCTCTTGTGCGGGCGTGGGCGCTCTGGTCGCGGCTGGACCCGGACCATACTGTCACGTGGCGGCCGAGCCCCGCCGAGCGGGCGGGCCTCTCAGCCACCACGTGCGGGCACGTGTACCGGGGCTGGTCGGCTGTGACTGCACTCGCCCTGCGGCAACCCGCCAATTACCTGGTGGGCGCCACTGTGTTGTCGCTGCTGCGCCCGAGCCGTCACATGCGCTGGCTAGCCCTGGCGGCGGTTGGCGCCTGCTCGCCTGCGCTACGGCCTGTCGGAGACGTGGCGCTCCGGCTGATGGCTAGAGGTCCGTTCCGGGCGAGCAGCGTCCGGATGGTCCGAGATGCTGGCCAACGCTAAGACGCACGACGTTCGGCAGTCGACGCTGAAAGCCGGAAACGCCAGGGGCCAGAACACCGATACGCTGCCAGACGGATCTCGAGAGGTTGTTCACCAGCGCCGCTGGCGGGCCATCAGTGTCCAGAGTCCAGCGACGTGGGTAGCGGACCTCGACCATCACGGCAGTGCTCGGCAGCCTTCCGCATGACCGCTAATCCCAGCTGTCGGTCAAAGTGGATCAAGCCCAGGGTGCCACCCTGGATGCCAATCGTGAGTGGTGGTGGCATCTGCGTTTCCCTACACGCGCTTCGCCCCGTGCCGACGTGAACATCCTGGTTGTCGAAGACGATGGCCGGATCGCACAGGGCATCGAGCGCGCGTTGGTTTCGGCGGGCCACCGCGCGGAAATTGCCGTTGATGGCGCGGTTGCGCTCGAGGAGGCCACGACCAGGGAGTACGATCTGATCCTGCTTGATGTGCTTCTGCCCCTGCTCGATGGCTATTCGGTCTGCCGCGAGTTGCGTCGACGGAAGGTCCAGACACCGATCCTGATGTTGACCGCGCGGGACGCTCTCAGCGACCGTGTGAGCGGACTGGATGCGGGCGCAGATGATTACTTGACCAAGCCGTTTGCCACCGAGGAACTGCTCGCGCGCTTGCGTGCCCTCGCCCGGCGCAGTGGCGTGCCCGAGGGTCCCATGCGTGTCGCTGATCTCGTGCTCGATAAAGCACGGCACGAGGTGCAACGCGGCGACCGTGCGCTACAGCTAACGCGGAGAGAGTTTGAATTGCTCCAATTCCTGATGCGCCACGCTGGTCAGGTCGTCAGTCGCGAGCAGATCTTCCAGAACGTCTGGCCCAACGAAACCAACGTCGGCTCCAAAGCGGTCGATCTATACATGCATTACCTGCGCACCAAGATCGATTGGGAGACCGCACGCCCGCTGATACGAACAATCCGCGGCGTCGGTTACATGATCGACGGATGACGGATATGTTCGGTGGGGCCAGATGGCGGATGGTCGGCTGGTCCATTCTGGTGCTGGGGACGGTGCTCGTGGCGATCGGCATCGTGCTGTACCTGAGTCTTAGCCGAACGCTGATGGAGACACTCGACACGGAACTCGAGTCAGCCAGTCGATCAGCCAGCATGGAGCTCCTCGAGAGCGATGGCATTGCCGACCTTCAGCGCGACGGATATCAAGCCGGCGTTCTCTATGTCGTCCTCGCCTCTGACGAGAGCGTGCTCGCCAATCCTCAGCAGGTCGACGTGCAGGCGCTGGACCCGCACCTACTGACGAGTCAGTCCTCAGAATTCATAACCAGCACCATCGCCGGAGACGCCACCCGCCTGTATGCCCAGCCCGTTGTCGAGCCGAACGGTGATCACCTCACGCTGGTTGTCGGCCAGAGTCTGGCGCCGGAGTACACGGCGGCACAACGGTTGATGTTCATACTTGGCGCGTGTGGCGCGCTCGGCGTGGCGTTCTCATTTGCTGGAGCCTGGTTTCTGGCAGCGCGCGCGCTGGTACCAATCAAACGAGCTTTTCAACGTCAGCAAGAGTTCACGGCCGACGCATCGCACGAACTCCGCACGCCGTTGACGATCCTTCAAACTGCGGCAGATCTGCTCGGCAAGATGCCGGGGCAACCTAATCCTGATCTTGTGTTCGAGATTCGCGAGGAGATCGGTCGGAT
Organism: Chloroflexota bacterium; assembly: GCA_019242065.1. The sequence continues at coordinate 2,283 of JAFAWJ010000753.1, read as the reverse complement.
GGAGCGCCTGATACGTGACCTCCTCATGCTTGCTCGCTCTGATCGTGGGGAGCTCACCCTCGCACTCGGGCGGCTCGAGCTAGGCGCGTTGGCGCGCGATCTGGCACAACGCGTGTCCGTTCTCGCGGATGCTAACGACATCCGCCTCGAGGTGCATGCCCCGGCTGCACTGGTCCTGATTGAAGGGGATCCAGACCGGCTGCAGCAGGTCGGTTTGGCCGTCCTTGACAACGCCTTCAAATACACGCCGCCCGGTGGAGTTATCACGATCGAGGTATCCCAGCGGGCTGCGACGGGTATTTTGATGATCGAGGACAGTGGCGAAGGCATTCCCAAGGACCACCTGTCGAGAGTGTTCGAGCGATTCCATCGGGTCGATCCGTCGCGCACGCGGGTCACCGGGGGCGCTGGGCTCGGCCTGGCCATTGCGCGCGCGCTGGTTGAGGCTCACGGCGGGGCTATCTCGATCGAGAGTGGCCGTGACAGTGGGACCCGGGTCGCCATACGTTTGCCGCTTGTGCCAGGACAAGCCGAGTTTCGACAGGAATTCGAGGAAGGTCTCACGGCAAGCCGCCACTAGCGATCGTTAACAAGCGCTTAACAAAGCTCCAAACGCAGCCCAAACTGTCCTGACTAGGCTCTGGGACAATGGCAAGCGCCTGCCTGAGTCCCGGCGTTGCGTGCCCGCCAGCCTCGGCGATCACCGGCGTGTACGCGGCCGGACGTCGCCATATCCCTCTGACGGGCGTGGCCCTTCTGTCGCGGATGCGGCCAAGCCGAGCCATCCGCCGGATTGCAATCGCCGCAGTGACTCTCTTTTCTCAGCCGTTCGAAGTGCTCGGCGATCGGCTACTCGAGCTGCTGGCTCGACCTTGCCCGTCGTCAGCCGCTCACGGCCGGCCCGTCGGGCCATGAGCGAGGCGCGAGCGCCAGGGGCGTGGGTGCAGGCCGCGGATGGGAAGCGCTTGCACGGAGCGCGCGTCCAGCGGCTTGTCGATGACTGGTTCCAGCTCGATGCCTGCCATTGGGCCGACCTCTACCACGATACGTCCGTATCAAGCCTTATCTACCAGGAGCGGCAGGACCGGACGTTGAGTTGGGTAGACAACCTGGGTATGACGGCCGGTGCGCCCGCCTTGGAGCTTGGCTGCGGCGCCGGCATACTCGCCGTGGAGCTTGCTCGGCGCGGCCTGCGGGTGAGCGCGACCGATCCGGCGCCCGCGATGTTGCGGTTGGCACGCCGCCACGCGGTCGATGCCAACGTGGACGTGCGCGTAGCTCAGGTGGACGCGCAGCATCTGGGTGTGGCGAATGCCGCCTTCGAGCTCGTGATCGCCCTGGGCGTCGTCCCGTGGCTGCACTCGCCGCGCGCAGCGCTGTGCGAGACGGCTCGGGTTCTTCGAACTGGTGGATACCTCATTGCGAGCGCCGACAATCGTGCGCGACTCACGCATGTGATCGATCCGCGCTACAACCCGTTGCTTGGCGGGATGCGCTGGTTAGGGCGCCGGCTGCTTGGGGCGGCGCCTCGCAGCGGCATTCGGCCCAAGCTGCACTGGGTGTGCGAATTCGACGCACTCCTCGACTCGGCTGGCTTGGACAAAGTGTCGGCGGCGACGATCGGCTTCGGTCCGTTCACCTGGCTAGGGCACGATCTGCTGCCCGATGCGCTCGGCTGGCGTCTCCACCGCCGCTTGCAGCGTGTCGCCGACGACGCCGCGCCCGGGTTGCGCTGGTCCGGTAGCCACTACCTCGTCCTGGCCCGGAAGCGTGCATGAGTCTTCTTGGTGGACAGCTCTGACGCTCGCTACACTTTCCGACTAGAGATGCCGCCGCATGTTGGCGGGCGATGGGGCCTGTTAGTCGCTCTTGTCGTCACGTTTTTGCTCGGGTCCGTATTCGGGCTCGCCATGGCCGGTACCGCGGAAGGGCCGACGTCGGCCCAGGCCGAGGCCGCGGGACCACCTCGCTATAGTGAGGCGGTCCTCGGCGACCAACCCGCCGCCTACTGGCGTCTGGACGACTCGGCCAACGGCGGCGCGAACGACGCGTCGGCCCATGGTCAGATCGGCGTCTTGATCGGCGGCGTCGTGGCGGGCGTGCCGAGCCCCATTGCGGGCGCAACAGCTATGGCCTTCGACGGCAACAACAGCTCCATTAAAGACACGCTCAGCTTGACGGTTGGGCCCGACTTCACCGAGGAGGCGTGGGTAAAGGCCAGTCCGGGCGCGAGCGGGCCAGTCGTGTCAGTCGATGCGGGCGACCAGCGGACGCGCATGTTGT
>JAFAWJ010000751.1 GCA_019242065.1 Chloroflexota bacterium | reverse complement strand
TGGACGCCGAGGTCGAGCTCACCCTTTTCCGCGTGTCCCAGGAGGCCATGAGCAATGTCCACAAACACACGGGCCAGACGCGGGTGCGAGTGCGGTTGAAGCGCCGAGGGAACAGCGTGCGGCTGGAGGTGCAGGCCTGGGGCGCCGGCTTCAACGTGCGCGCCGTTCAGTTGGCTGTCCACGGCGAGTACGTGGGTCTGACCAGCATGCGCGAGCGCATGCAGCTGATCGGCGGTCAGCTGGACATCCGCTCCTCGGCCGGCCGGCGGACGACGGTGCGTGCCACGCTGCCGTTGCCGAACGGGGCCAGCATGGGAGGCTAAGGGCGCACGCGCAAGCGGATGTACCTGGTGGGCTCTCCAAACGCAAACGGCCACGCGTACCTGCGTACCTGGTTGCCGTGGACTCCGACCGCAACGGCGGCGTGCCAGGTCCTGTGCGCGGCAATCGGGCTATTTCGCGCTTCGGCCAGGGACAGCGCGCTGGACACGCCATGATCTCTGGTGTTGGAGGTGTATCAGGTACGGTTGACGGGGCTCTGGAGTCGCTGATCATCCGAGACCTGGCCGTCGTGTTCGCGATTGGGCCCGTGGCCGGCAAACTGTCGTTATCCTGACAAACCTGAATGTGGACGGTCTGGTCTGCACGCCACTGGTGCGCAGTCGTCCTCCCGCGTACGAAGCCATTCGACGAAAGAGAGAACGTGTTGGCAAGGGCACGCCAGACCTCGATCCCAGTCAAACGCCAAACCGCGAGCGCGCAAACATCCGCGCCAGCCAGGCTTGGCCTTCCGCTGCCAGAGCTGCGGCACATCCCGCTGAGCGCTATTGACGTGCCGGCCCAGCCGGTGCGACGCGCGCTGGGAGACACCGCCGCGTGGCTGAATCGATGCAGGACTATGGGTTGCAGCAGCCGATCAGTGTGCGAGGGGTGGGCAAGCGTTTTGTCCTGACGTCAGGCTTGCGGCGGGTCGAAGCCCCACGCATGCTGCGCTGGAGAACGATACTCGCCTTTGTGCGATCGGTCAGTAGCGACCAGGCCTATCTGCTCGACCTGATCGAGAACCTCCAACGCGAGGACCTGTCGCCCGAAGAGGAGGCGGACGCGCTGAGTGAGCTGGTGCGCACCCGCGGCTGGACATTGCAGCAGGTGGCCGAGGCGATCAAGCGGTCGACAGGCTACGTCTCGAGGCGGGTGCGTAGTTTCGAGGACCCGCGGTTGCGGGAGGCCGTGGCAGGGCGCGGGCTACCGGTATCGACCGCGGAAGTGTTGCTGTCGGCTGAGCCCGTGGCCCGCGGCATATTGATCGGGCGGGCGCTGGACGAGGGCTGGGACCAGGCGCACGCCCGGGTAGCCGTGCGCTCGGTCGAGCATCAACCCTTGACGTGTCGACGTCGACGACGATGCTGAGCGAGCGGATGCTCGACCTGGGTCAATTGCTCCTGTGGGTCGTACGCCAGCCACGCAGGACCTGCCCAAGAGGGCGGAAATATCACGACCGGCGGGGTTCACGCGCGCGGTTCGCGAGTTCCATCGCGTGATCATGATCGTGCGTCCCGAGGACCTGTCGGCCGCCGATCGTTCGGCGCTGCGCGCCTTGTTTCGTGACCTGGTGCTGCTGGCGCGCCTCGACCACACGCACAGAGCCGGTGTTTCCGCCGCTGCGGGCTGCCCGCGACGGATAACGCTCACGCCGCATTATTCGCGCTGACGCACACTTGTGTAACGCAAATGGCTTGCATAGTGCAGCGGCTGACCGACACAGCGCACACACGGAGAGGCCGCACTCTCTGGTTATCGCCGCCAGGCTGACTTTCGCAGTGCAACCTGTCACTCGACTTCCACCTCTGCGAGGTCTGGACGTCTAGCTGTTGCTATCCTGTTTGAACTGTTGAATTGCCTGAATCACCTCGTGAGTAGGGCTTGAACCAAGACCCATGATCAGTCCAGTGAGTGGGACGCCCATGCTCCAGGGCACGTTGGGGAACGGGGTCAACTGGGTGAGGCCCAGCGCCGCGAAGAGATCCAGGCGTAACGCTGCGCTGACGATGAACCCCGCCAGGCAGCCGACGACCAGGCTTATGATCCGTCGAGCCGGATTATCGTTGAAGGTCCGGACGAAACTATAGAGATCATCAGTCATCTCCCTGGCGAGGTCGACGCCTTTGCCGAGTTGTGCGTTCAGGTCCGGATGAGCATTGAGAACCGTATTGATGGCGCCCGAGGTTCGCGACAGGAGGTACGTCAGCTTTTGATCGTTACCGAGTTCCAACGTTTGCACGTTGTTTGCGAGCGTCTCGACTTGCGCAGGTAGTCCATCTAGATCCTGAGTGATGGCGTCGATGGTCGACTTCCAATTGGCGTCACCCGCGTGCGCCTCTGTCAACAAGTCATCGGCTTCCTGCAGACGCTTCAAATACGGATCTACAAAGGTCGCAAATTGCGCCACGCGCGCATCGATATACTCGTGTACGACGCTGAGCGGCCAGAAGGCGCCCTTGGTGGAGTCCTGAAAGTTCCAGAAGGCTTCAAGCAAACGCTCGATTACCACCGCCGTACCGGTAACCGCTGCAAGTACG
>JAFAWJ010000522.1 GCA_019242065.1 Chloroflexota bacterium | reverse complement strand
GACGGTCCTGTCGGGCGCGGCGGTGGCCGTCGTGTGGTACTTCATCTTCGATCCAAACTGGGGCATCCTGAAAACGGCCCTGGGCTGGGTCGGACTCCCCTCACCGCGGTGGGTGGTCGACGTCCACTGGGCGATGCCCGCGATGATCATCGTCTACGTCTGGAAGACCGTCGGCTACGCGGCCGTCATCTTTCTGGCCGGTCTGCAGGGCATCCCGAAGGAGTTGTACGAAGCGGCTCGGGTTGACGGCGCTCGCGCGTGGGATCGCTTCGTGGCCGTCACGCTGCCTGGCCTCGCGCCGATCACGTTCTTTCTACTGGTCACCACCCTGCTGCTGTCGTTCCAGGCCTTTGACATCATCAACGTGATGACCAAGGGTGGACCGGTCATTGCCACCACCACCCTGCTGTACGAGTATTACAACCAGGCCTTTGTCTCGTTCCACGCCGGTCCGGCGGCGGTGTATGCCGTGGTGCTGTTCCTGCTGATGCTGGTGTTGACGGTGGTGCAATTGCGCTACGTCGAGCGCCGGGTGACCTATTGATGCTCGACGCATCCCGCGCCGCGGCGTCCGCTCCGTCCGAGGTTGGTTCGCCCCGTGTCAATGAGACCCGGTCCTTGTCCGCCGCTGGGCGTCATTCACCAGGTCCACCTCATGTACCCGGCCGACGGCCCCTTGGCACCCAACTGGCTCGTGCTCTGGGTTATGTCGCGATGGCGATCGCCGTGATCGTCGTCGGCATCCCGATCTACTGGATGTTGCTGGCCACCTTCAAAACCAACCAGGAGATCTTCACCGCGCCGCCGACCTGGATTCCGCTGGCGCCCACCCTCGACAACTTCGCCGCCGCCTGGAACCAGGCCCCCTTCGGCAACTTCTACTTCAACAGCCTGCTGTACACGCTGGTCAGCGGTGGGGTCAAAGTCCTCCAGGCGGTCTTCTGTGGCTACGCTTTCGCCTACCTGAAGTTTCCGTACAAAAACGTGCTGTTCGTCCTGCTGCTGATGGCGTTGATGATCCCCGACGAGTTCACCGTGCTGCCGAATTTTCTCACTCTGGCCCTGGTCGGCTGGACCAACACCTACCAGGGTCTGCTCCTGCCGGGGTTCGTCTCCGCCTTTGGCACGTTCCTGATGCGCCAGCACTTTCTCAGCCTGCCGCGCGAGGTACTGGACGCCGCCCGAGTCGACGGCGCGAGTCATCTGCGCACACTGTGGAACGTGGTGCTGCCGATGTCGCGGCCGGTGGTGGCCACGCTGATTCTGCTCACCGCGGTCCAGCGCTGGAACGACTATCTGTGGCCGCTGATCATTACCAATTCGACCGAGATGCGGCCGCTGTCAGTTGGCATCGCGCTCCTCTTTCAGAAAGAAACCGGGACCGAGTGGGGCGTCGTCATGGCTGGCACGCTGTACGTGGTGCTGCCAGTTCTGGTGCTGTTCCTGCTGGTCCAGCGCCACATCGTGGAAGGGATCGCCGCGGGGGCGGTCAAAGGCTAACTACACAAGGTGGGATTGCTAACACACACATGACTTCGATGCATCGACGTGATCTGCTCAAAGGATTGGGTGGCGCCGCGGCGATCGCGCTGCTCGCCGCGTGCTCCTCGCCATCCACGACACCCTCGGCGCCGGCCGCCGCGCCAACCGCGGCTTCGGCGTCAGGCACCACCAGCGCTCCGGCCACGGTCGCCAGTACCGGCTCCCAGGTAGCCATTACGTACTGGAGTGCCTTCACCGGCCACAACGCGGACGTTCAGCAACAACTGGTCGATCGCTTCAACCAGTCCCAGTCCGACGTCAAAGTCAACCTGGAGAACCAGAACGACTACGCGACGCTCGCCAACAAATTGACCGCCGCCATCCAGGCCAAGAACGCACCGGAAGTCGTGCTGCTCTCTGACGTGTGGTGGTTCAAGTTCTACCTGAACAAAGCCCTGCAGCCGCTCGACGATCTGATGAAGGCACAGAATGTCAATCCGTCGGATTATGTCGACGTCTTCTACAAAGAGACGATCCGCGCCGGCAAGCAGGTGGTCCTGCCGTTCGCCCGCAGCACGCCGATCTTCTACTACAACAAGGACGCCTGGGCCAAAGCCGGCCTGCCCGATCGGGGTCCCAACAGCTGGGACGAGTTCACCAACGACTTCGCGCCCAAGCTCAAACCGCTGGCGCCCGCGGTGCACGGCCTGGGCGGCGGGCCGACCAACGAGGCGTGGACCTTCCAGGGGATCGACTGGGCGTATGGCGGCTCGTATTCCGATCCAGACTTCACCATTCGGATTCAGGAGCCCAACTCGGTGAAGGCGGGCGAGCTGTGGCGGACGATGGTCAGCTCGGGCATCGCCCAGGCCTCACAGGACGTGGCCACCGATTTCAATTCAGGCGCCAACCTGTCGTACCTGGACTCCACGGCGGGTCTGGCCGGCCACGAGTCGTCCGCCAACTTCCAGGTGGGCACCGCCTTTTTGCCGGAGGGTCCAGCTGGCTTCGGCTGCTGCACCGGCGGCTCGGGCATGGCGATCACCGCCGCCACGGCCGACCAGTCCAAACAGCAGGCCGCGATGAAGTTCATCGCCTACGCCACCGGCACGGATACGGTCTTCTGGTCGCAGAACACGGGCTACATGCCCGTGCGCCAGGCGGCGCTGC
>JAFAWJ010000379.1 GCA_019242065.1 Chloroflexota bacterium | reverse complement strand
GCGAGCGGGTCGCGCGTCCAGTCGGTACGCATCACGCGCTGACCTCGCCCCACGGCAGGGATCGGCCGGTCCACGACGGTACCCAGTTCTTCAGCCCTCGCAGGTGGCAGCCGCAACCGAGCTGTGGCGTCACGGCGACGGGGCCAGCGTCGGTGACCAGGACGAAGCCGACTCGCGGCTGTGGCAGGCTCGGCTGGTCGACCAGGGTCGCGGGCCAGTTCATCGGCGAAGAGAACAGCGCTTCGGTGAGCTGGTCGGCCTCGGCACCGCGCACGTAGGCGGCGTCCGGCCGGTGGTCGAAGATCAGCAGCCCGGTGTCGGTGACGAACACGCGAACGTTGCTGCGGGTCGTGCTGTCCGGCAGCACCACGTGCGCCGGGAACCACTGCGCGTAGATCGCGCGAGGTGTGGGTGCGCTCGGCTGTGCCGAGTCGATGCCGTCGAGCTGGGCCGTCATGGCATCCCCCTTTCGGTCGGACGCCAGAATAGCCAGCAACCCCGGTGCGCAGTGCGTACCGGGGTTGCCTTCGAACGGTGGTCAGCTGCTCGGCTTGTTCGGCCCGATGGCGTTGTTCGTGACGGCCGTGAGGGCGATCAGGCAGATCAGCACGCCGATGCCCTTCGTGATCACGTCGAGGTCGGTCCCGGTCAGCAGCAGGTATCCGAATCCGCCGATCACCAGGTCAGCGACGATTGCCGTGATGACCCGTCCCGCGTTTCCCATTGTGGCTGGTTCCAATCAGTAGCGCGGCAAGAAGCGCCGCTACGGTGGCGACTGCGATCGAGCAGCCGCCCTTCTGTCGCCGGTGGCTCATGTCCATCAGGACGCCTTCCGGGCCGGCGGGTTGGTGTCGCCCATGGCGGCGAGCACGTCGAGCGCGAGCTGCTGCCGTGCGGCGTCCCCGGTCTGCTGGCCCAGGTAGAACTCATGCCGCCACCAGGCGACATTCTGACCGCGTGTCAGTTCGGCCTCGGCGGCCAGTCGGCGCGCTGCGGTGGTCTTGATGGCGGCGCGGGCGCGGTGGCCGCGTGCGATCAGCCACGGCCAGCTGAACGGGGCGAGGAACACGGCGAAGGTGATGGTCCAGACCTTCGCGGGGAAGCTGTCGGCGGCCGGCCACGCGTACCAGGCGACCGCGCCCACGGCCAGGACTAGCAGGAAGCCGCTCATGCCGTCAACCCACTCTCGAACGCCTCGGCGAGTCCGTCGATCATGCGCCGTTGCGTGATGTCGTCGGCCGACCAGCGGCCGCCGTCGCTGGCGAGGTAGGGCTGCGGGTCGCGAGCGTGGCGCGGCCGCAGGATCACCCGGTGCGTCTTGCGGCCGTCTCGCACGCTGGTGTGCTCGGGGCGGCCGGGCCGCACCTCGACGCCGTGCTGCGTGATCGGCAGCCACACCAGGACGGGAGAGCCGCCGGTGACGTAGCCGTCGGTCCGGACCCGCTTGGCCACGATGGTCATGGTGCCAGCGCGGCCGTGCGAGGTCATGCGGCCGGCGTCGGCGATGCGCACTAGCTGCCACCAGACGCCCTCGCTCTTGAACTGCATCCCGCCGATCAGGTCGGCGCACGCGATCTTCCTGCTGTCCATGTCTCCTCGATTCGGGCTGTGATGCCGCCCCGGGAACACCCCGGGGCGGCGCGGTGATCAGCGGACGTAGATCGTCTTCCGGTAGTTGGCCGCCCAAGCCTCGAAGTAGCCGACGGCCTCGGCGTTGGTCAGGTTCCACTCGCACGGCTCGCTGCCGTGACCACCGGCGCAGAACCAGCCGACGTGTTCGCCGTTGACGAACGCGGGCCGCAGGTCCACGGTGGTCGCCCAGGCGTAGCGCTGGCCATCCGCGCGGACGTATCCGTGGTTGTCTCCGAACATGTGGCTGTGGCCGATCTTCTTGCCTTCGTGGAACAGGCCGAAGCACGGCAGGCAGGTCGAGGTGTAGCCGCGCGACTCGGCGTCCCACTCGGGGGTGCCGCCGCAGGTGACGCACTTGCCGTCGGGCACGGCCAGCATCCGGCGGTTGAACTGGGCGTTCGTGTAGTTCAGCATCTCGCGTCTCCTTGGGGCTGCTGTTGTCCTGACACGAACCAAGTTACACCGCCGTGCGATGGGTGTCAACACCCTATCTGGCCATGCGCTCGATCAGCTTGCGCGCCGCCGCGTGAGCGCGGGCCGAGCGCATCGACCGCGCAGCCGC
>JAFAWJ010000324.1 GCA_019242065.1 Chloroflexota bacterium | reverse complement strand
CCCGAACAACTGCGCGAATTGCGGCACCCACATAGTGGAGTTCTGGGCCCCGGCGATGCCATACACGCCGTCATTCGGACGCGTCAGCGTCTGCATGATGCGCTTGAAGTCGTCGGCGTTCTTGGGAACGTAGTCCGCGCCGAATGCGTTGTCGTACATCGGGGCGTTCTTCAGCCACAACATCGAAGGCAAATAGCGGTGGATCGGGATCATGTACAGGTGACCCTGGTAGGCGCAGCCGGCGTTCTTCCAGGCCTGGGTGGGAATGGCCGCCAGGTTGGGGTAGTCCTTGGCGGCGTCGCCGCTCAAGTACGGCGTCAGATCGGCCGCCTGTGACTGGAGGAACTGCGGGACGCCAGGCGCGGCGGCCAGCGTGCTCGCCGCACCAGGGGCGGTGTACATGTACAGCAGGTCCGGCAGGTCGTTGCCGGCCATGACCGTACCCAGCTTCACGGGGTAGTCCGCGGCGGTCACGATCTGGTATTTGACGGTAGCGTTCAGCGCTTTGTTGACCGCCTGCCACGCCGGATTCTGCTCGTAAACCGTCGGTGGCGGAAACAACTGGATCGACATGACGTTGACCGTGCTGCCGGTGCCCGGCGGCTCGCCGGGAATGGCCTTGACCGGGTTCGACGGATAACTGGCGAAGCCGTCGTCATACGTGGGTCCGCTGGCAGGAAAGTCGGGCTTGGGACCGCTGGCCGCCGGCGTATAGGTTGGAAAGACCGCGGCGCCAGTTGCGCCGGAGGTCGTGGCCACGGTCGCCGGTCGCGTGGCCGACGGCGTCGTCGGCTGAGGGGCACACGCGGCCAGCAGTGGTACGCCGATCGCCACCCCCGCCGCCGAGATGAGAAAACGCCGACGGCTCCTGTCGGGTGGCGTCGACGACTCGGGTATGACAGACGGCTGGTTCTGGTTGGACACTCGCTCCCCCTGATTACGCTTTCGGCCGCGAGGGTACACCAAGTCGGAGCCGACTCCACACAATCGCGCCAATCGCCACCACCAGACACAGTCCCGATACCAGCGCACCCAGCAGGTGGGATGCCGGCGCGAAGCGGAACTCGACCACGTGCGTTCCCGGATCGATCGCCACGGCACGGAACAAGGCATTGGCGACGAAGATGCGCGCCGGCTGGCCGTCGACCTGCGCGCTCCAACCGCGGTGATAGAAATCGTCGAGCATCAGATAGGCTGGCGCGTCGGCGCTGGCCACGACCCGCACGACGTTGGGCCCGAGGTCCTGCACGCTGACAGCGGGTGTCACTGCCGCTTCGCCAACCGGCTCCGCGGCCACAGACGGATCGCCTTCGATCAGCACCATGCGATGGAGGTCCACATCCGGACCGGCCACCAGTTGCGTGGGCGTCTGGTCCGGATGCCGCGCCGATGAAAAGGCCTGGGTCCTGGGCAGCACGTACGCGCGTGGCAGAGCCAGGGCATTGTGAATCTGCTGATGGTCAATGCGCTGCAGCCCGTCGCGACTGGCCAGGTCGAGGGAGGTCACCCCACCCGCGGCGTCTATGACGCCCAGCCCGTCGACTTCCACCAGGACGGCGGGGTCCGTCGGACTGAACGTCACGCTGCCGCCCGGAGCCAGCGTCGCGGGCAGGTCCGCCGTGTACAGGTGAGCGGTGTAGTCCTCGCCCTGCGGCGTCGTCTCTTCGAAATCGAACGCTGCCTGTGCCTTCTGATGCTGGACCAGTCCCTTGAGACTCGGGCGATCGTAGGCACGCTCCGACAGCTCGATCCCGGCACGGATGGGCAGCACGCTGTCTCCAACGGTGAGCGTGGCAACCGTCTGACCCTGCGGGACGTTGTAGGCGTAGCTCAGTGTGCCTACGAGTCGCAGCCCCGTTCCAGCCACCGCGGGCAGATGCAGGATCTGGGGGGTCGAGCCGCCGAAGCCTGCCGCCAGCGGGTGCTGCGACCGAAAGTGCACCCCGTCCGCGTCGGCGGCATCGGCCGGATTCGGCGGGTCCAGAATCAGCGGTGCGCTCCACAGGTCGAAGAGCCGCGGGTCGACGCTGGTGAACGACGCCAGCTCGGCGTGGCGCTCCGACGGCAGCGAGCTGTAGCCGTCGGTCGTCGGGATGCCCTCGGCGAGCAGTTGATCGGGCTGCAGGTCTGGAAAATCGGACGAATCACGCATCAGCACCCGCTGGTCGGCTGAGGCGTCGAGGTCTGGCGTGAGGCTGGCCAACGGTGTTCGCGGATGGAAGTCGAACGCAAAGACCAGCAGGTCGACCGCCAGCAATCCCACGAAGATGGCCTGCGCCCCGGTTGTGCGACGCGGCCCCAGCATCAGCCAGGTCACGAATGCCAGCGCGGTGAGCGCGAGCAACACCAGCGACCAGGCCGTCTTGATGGTCGTCAGGTCAAGCGAGGTCAGAAAACCGTCGACGACCAGCTGCGGGTCGATCGGATACTGCGCTCGCTCGGCCAGGTAGGTTGCCTGAGCCCACTGCACGGCGCGCTGCGGGTCCGCGGCGAGCCAGGCGTGGCCGGCCGGCAGGAGCAGGAGCAGGGCGAGCAAGGTGATGGCGGCGGACGCCCCGCCAACCAGCGCCAGCGGCAGACGCCGCCGTGTGGTGCCCAATGCCTGCAGACCGAAGCCGGCCAGACACGCGCACGCGAAGACCACCAGGTAGCTGAAGCGCGCGGGCGCCCGCAGAAACGAAAAGCCCGGCAGCACCCACAGCAAGTGGTGCAGGTTGAGAAATGGCGCGTACTCAGCCATGGCGATCCACAGCGACACCAGGCCCAGCATCACGAAATACACCAGCTCGATACGTCTGGCGAAGATCAGACCGACACACGCCAGCGCCAGCGTCGGGATGCCGACGTACAGCTCGATCTCCCACTGTTGCCATAACGTCCACCACGTCGTCGCGTCCGAGAGGCGAAAGAAGTACGGAAACAGCAGGTTCAGCAGGTTGGCGGGCGGCAGTGCGAATGCGCTGGCGAACTCGTAGTCCACACCACCTCGCCTCGACGACGCCAGCGCCCACTCGCCCAATGGCAGCCACTGGACGGCGGCCAGGCCGAGTCCGCCGAGCAAGATGACCGCGCCGCTGCCCACGACCCACACACCACCATGCCCCGGCCAGATCGCGCGGAACACCGCGTACAGTCCCAGCGCCATCGCAATCATCAGCACCGGCTGGATGTGGAGACCCAGCGCCGCCAGCGCGAACGCCAGTGACCCGAGCGCGCTCCACATGACCCACCGGGCGAGTTCGGGCGTCTGGGTCGCGCGATCCAGGCACAGCAAGACGCCCGGCAGCCAGACGGCCGAGCGCACCACGTTCTCATGATGCATCTGGGCGCTGATGAAGCTACCGAACGCAAAGACGAGCGCCCCGCCCAGGGCGGGTAACGGCGCGAGCCGCAGGCTGCGCAGATAGACGAAGGTCAGCGCGCCCGCCAGAAACACGTGCAGCACGCGCAGCCAGACCATCGCCAGGTCAGCGGGCAGAGCGGCCAGCAGTCCGACCTGCGGCGGATAGGCGAGACCAAGCTCACCGTCGGCAAAGATCGGATAGCCAGTGAAGATACCCGGCAGCCACAGCGGGAAGTTGCCGGCGTGCAACTGCTGGCTCACCCACGTGGACAGCGGGAAGTAAAACAGCCGCGTATCCAGCTCATAAAAGGCGGGTCCACCGCCCAGGCCGTCGCGATGCAGAATCAGCGCGCAGGCGGCGAGGACCACCAGGGCCGCCGCGTCCTGCAGGGAGCCGGCACGGACGCGATGCACCCCGTGGGACGAACGCTCGAGGGGCGGGGTGAGCGTCGTCGAGGTCACACAGCCCGGGCGACAGCCAGGATCGACAGCCCGAATGGCAGCGGCACACCACGCGGAATCGCCAGCGCCTCGACGGCGATGGCCTCCTCCAGCACGCGATTGACGGGCGCGGGCGGTTGCCACAGGTCCGGCTCCGCGTCGTCGGCCTGGCCCTGAACGCGCTCGAGCAGCCGCTTGGCGACGGCCGGAAGAAAGAGGACCGTATTGGCCCAGGTCAATCGCTCGACGCCAAATCCGGCGGCCTCGAGTTTGCCGCGGACTTCGTCGGGGGCGTACCGGTGGCGGGTGTGCACCAGGCGGTCGTGCTCGCCGCGCAGCCAGTCGTGGGCCGGCACGCGCAACAGAAACACACCGCCGGGCTTCAGCACGCGTCGAATCTCTTGAAACGCGCGAATGTCGTTGGCGACGCCCAGGTGATAGACGACCTCGAAACTCGTCGCGACGTCGAAGCTGGCCGACCTGAATGGCAGGCGTTCTATGGTCGCGCGCGAGAGTCGGCGCAACCCACGCGCGCGAGAGGGCTCGAGACCCTCCCAGGCCAGGTCGATGCCGTAGACGTCGCCAAAGCGGTTCAGCTCGCGGGTCGTTCCACCCGTGCCGCAGCCGGCGTCGAGAACGCGCAATCCACGCCGATCATCCAGGACGTCGTCAAGAACCGCCAGCGCCACGCGGCGCATGCCTGTGTACCACCAGTGGCGCTCCTCCTGGCGCGCCATGATCGCGTATTGCTCACGCTCCATACGCTCGCAACGCCGCCAGCACACGGTCCACGCTGTGCTCAGATAACTCGGGATACAGCGGCAGGCTCAAGACCTCGCGCGCAAGCCGCTCCGTGACCGGCAGCGGGTCTGTGCCAAACCGCAGATAGGGCGGTTCCTGGTGGGCTGGCAACGGGTAATGGATGCCCGTGCCGATCCCGCACTCCGTCAGGTGGGCTTTGAGCGCATCCCGCCGCGGCGACTGGATCACGAACAGGTGAAAGACTCCACCTCGCGGCGGCGCGACGATTCCTTCCGGCAGGCCCGCACGATAGCGTTCGGCCAGCCGTACCCGAACGGCATTCCACTCGTCAAGGTGCCGCAGTTTGACGCGCAGCACCGCCGCCTGGATGTCGTCCAGGCGTGAGACGGTACTGTGCAGCTCGCTGAAGTACTGCTGTCGCCAGCCGTACATGCGCAGCAGCCGCGCCTTGTCGACGATCGACGGATCAGCGCTGAGCAGCGCGCCCGCGTCGCCGAGCGCGCCCATGTTCTTGGTGGGGTAGAAGCTGAACGCGGCCGCGTCGCCCCAGGTGCCAACCAGCCGTCCGTTGAGCCGCGCGCCGTGCGCCTGAGCGCAATCCTCCAGCACCTTCAAGCCGTAGCGCCGCGCCTGCTCGCCGATGGCCGGCATGTCCGCCGGGTGGCCGAACAGATGCACCACCAGCATCGCTCGCGTGCGCGGCGTCACGCGCCGCTCGATCTCATTCGGGTCCAGCGTGAACGTGTGCGGGTCGACGTCGCAGAACACGGGGTGTGCCCCGGCGGCCACCACCGCCGCGACGGGCGGCACGCCAGCGTTGGCGGTCACCAGCACGTCGTCGCCGGGCTCGATGCCCAGGGCCAGGAGCCCGATCCGCAGTGCGTCGGTGCCCGAGCCGACACCAACGGCCAGCTGACTGTTGCCGTGATACGCGGCGAACTCGTGCTCGAAGGCCTCGAGCTCAGGACCCATCAGGAACCTGCCCGAGTCGAGTACCCGTGCGATCGCCGCGTCGAGCTCACCCCGGATCGCCGCAACCCCGGGTGCCAGCACGTTGAACACAACTCGGCTCATACGACCGCGGGTGCCGGTGATGCCCAGTACTCGCCGCGATGCGCGCGATAAAAGTCAATCGTGCGCGACAGCCCCTCGCGCATGTCGACCCGTGGCCGCCATTTCAGCACCCGTCGAATCTTCCGATCGTCGACATAAATGGAACCGATATCGATCGCCTTGCGTTCGGGCGGAAACGGAATCAGCTCGAAACGGCCTGCGCCACCGACCTCGATGAGCAGCTCAGCAAGCTCGCGCAGGCTGATCGGCTCCATCGCCCCCACGTTGAACACCTGGCCGTTGGCCGCATCGTTGGCGCCGGCGATCAGGAACGCCTCGACCGCGTCGTCGACGTAGGTGAAGTCGCGCAGCTGCAAGCCATCGCCAAAGACCGTGATCGTCTCGCCATCCATCACCTGGCGGATGAGCCAGCCTATGGCCGTCTGCCGATTGTTCTTGACCAGCATGCGCGGTCCGTAGGTGTTGGTCAGCCGCAGCACGCAGGTACGGATGCCGTACACGTTGTTGTACAGAACGTGGTAGCGCTCGCCGGCCAGCTTGTTGATGCCGTTGACGTCGACCGGGTTGGGCGGCTGGCGCTCGTCTACCGGAAGCTGCTCGTCGGGCACGCGGCCGTAAATCTGGCGCGTGCTGGCGAAGACGACCTTCGTCTCGGGCACCACACGCCGACAGGTATCCAGCAGGGCAAGCTGGCTGCGACAGTTGATCTCCAGGTCGGTGAACGGGTCCTGCATCGAGTCAATGTGGCTGACCTGGCCGGCAAGGTTGAAGATGACCGACTGGTTGCGGACCAGGCGCTCCATGGCCAGTGAGTCGCGTACGTCCACCGTGCGCACCGTCAGACGCGGGTCGTCCTGCACCGTGTGGATGTTGAAGGGGTTGCCGCCGGTTTCTGGGATCAGGCTGTCGACGACGGTGACGTACGCGCCCAGCTGCAACAGCCTGATCGCCAGGTTGGAGCCGATGAAGCCCAGCCCGCCGGTCACCAGGACGTGCTCGTCCTCGTAGTCGCGCTTCACGCGATCACCCGGGGCGGTGTCGCTGCCCCCGACAGGTCTCGACTTCGCAACAGTTTGAGCCTGATCCACAAACCCGTGAGCTCCTCTAAGGTTCTGGCGACGCGACCGAAGTTGAAGAACTGACTCTGACCGTAGGCCCGGAAGTAGTGATGGACGGGCACCTCGACCACCCGAAACCCGCCCTGCTCTACGCGCGTCATCATCTCGACGGTGATACAGCCGCTGTTGCTTTCGAGTGGAAAGCTCTCGAGCACATAGCGTCGGAAGAGTCGGAAATCACAGTCGACATCGCGCAAATGCAGGCCGAACCACCACTTGACGAAATGATGGTAAAGACGGCCGATGATCTTGCGGTGCAGGGGATCGTGGCGCTCGATCTTCCACCCCTGCACGACGTCCACGTCGGGCCCAAGCCGTGCGTACAGCGTGCTCAGCTCGGCCGGGTCGTACTGCGCGTCCCCGTCCGTATAGAAGATGAGGTCCATGGTCGCGATGGCGAACATGCTCCGCAAATTGCCACCGTAGCCATGGTTGGTCGTGTGATGCACGACGCGCAGCCGCGGGTACTTGTGGCTGAGTTCGTCGAGGATAATCGCCGAGTTATCCGTACTGGCGTCGTTGGCGACGATGATCTCGTACTCATCGGTCAGCTCGCGCAGCGTGCGGTCGGCAATGATCACGATGCTGGCAATGGTGCCCGCATCGTTGTAGCAGGGAAAAAAAGCAGTGATGGACGGGCGTGGGGCCACAGCCGCTCAATTGTCGTCGTCCCCACACGCAGGGTCAAAGGGGTTACTCTGTTGAACCGAGACGGGTTTCTTGACCAATACGACGGAGGTCGCGTAGCTGGTGGGTGTGTTCCTTCGGACCACGACGTCCTTGTTCCTCGTACTCGCGTTTTTGTCCAGTGCCAGTGTGGCGGCGGCTGACACACTCGCTCAGGCGGCAACTGCGACACCAACGTCGCCGCCGCCCAGCGGTCCAACGGCGACGGCTGTCCCATGTGTCGTCCCGAAGTCCGGGGTCCACATCGAGCTGGAGAATCCCTCGCCCTATGACACGGTGATGTCGGGCACGACCATCACGATCAAGGGGATCGCCTACGACAACACCGCCACGGCGGGTCCTGGCATTTCGTCAGTCAGCATCTACCTGGGCGATCGGAACGCTGGCGGAGAATCGCTGGGCAACGCGCTGCTCGGCCAACCCAACCCTGAAGCAGGCTCCGGGTCACAGTTTGCTAACGCTGGCTTCACGCTCACGACGCCGAGTCTGCCCAGCGGCAGCGGCGGGCGCACGATCTTCACGTACGCGAAGTCGTCGGTCAACAATGCCGAGGGCGTGCTTCAGACGCCGGTCTACCTGAACGTCGCGCCAACGCCGGTCAAGGGCCAGGTCCCGACGCCCGTATTGCCGACGCCGGCCGCGTGTACGCCTACGCCAACCACTGTCCCCACCGCAACGGCGACGACACCGCCGGCGGTCGTCGCGACGTCGACCCCACTCGCGACAGCGCCCGCGACACCGACGCCGTTGAGCGTGGCACCGCTGGTGCCGGTCGCCCCTGCGGCCCCGTCTGTCTCGGTCGTGCCCGTGGTGCCCGTGGTGCCCGTGGCGCCTGTGACTGGCGCGAGCCCGGTGCCCGCGGCGGCGGCGGTACCCACGACCGCCCAGACCACCGCTCCGCGGGGTGGTGGCATTCCATCTGAACTCGGCCTGATCGTGCTGGCCCTGGGCTCGGTGGTCGTGGGCGGCGGCATCGCGCTTCGCCGTCGCGAGCGCCGCCACTAGCTCGCGATGCGACGGCCACGCCCCAGCCAGGTCGTGCTTGCGACCGGGCTGGGCGTGCTGCTGGTCGGCGCGGCCATCGTCGTCGTGCCCTGGTACAGCGCCATGCGCTGGCAGGGCTCACCCGAGGCGGCCGAAGCCGAGCGCAACGCGGACGCGCCGACGCCGATCTGGCTGAGCTCGACGCCCGAAGCGGTCGGCGCGGCGGTAGCCAGCGCCCCTGTCGTCGCTGGCCAAGGCGCGACCAAAGCCGACGGCGCGGCGGCCAACGCGCCTGGCATGGCGACCCCGCCAACCGCGCCGCTTCAACCGACGCCAGCCTCGGCGGCGCCGCAACCGGCGGTCTTCGCGCCGCCGCAACTCAGCACCCCCGTCGCGCTCAACGCCGAGATCGCCGCGGCGCCGACCGCGACGCCATCCATCTCGGACCTGAAACTGACTGACTCGGCCTTTACCTTCGACGACCCACCCCAGCCTGGCGCCCACGCCCATGTCACGCTGACCGTCCACAACCCGACCGATCAGGACAGTCACAAGGTGAGCGTCGGCTTACCCACGACCTGGCTGCCGGGCTACAAGTTGGAGACCACCTCGCCCGCGCTGATCGATGGCGATCAAGCCAGCGGGGTGCTGAGCCTGAGCTTCGCCGGTCCAGAGGCGGGGGCCGACGAAGATATCTCCCTCAACTTTGTCACCACCGACGAAGTGATCGACTCGCCGAACCTGACCGTCTCGGATGCGTTCGGGCGGCAGGTCGGCAAAGCCCATCCGCCGACGCAGGCGCCCCCCGCCAAGCCCGGGCCGATCTATTCAATCGATATTCCCCGTCTCAACCTGCACTCCGGAGTGGTGCCAGTCGACTGGGAGCCACCGCTCTTCGTCGTGGGCCAGGTGCGTGGGACGGCCAACGTCACACTCGGCAACAGCGTGCTGGTCGGGCACGTGCGCGGCGCGGCCGGCTACAACGTCTTCGACCACCTCGATCAGCTCAAGGTGGGTGATTCGATCGTCGCCAACTCGCGCGGTCAGGCGTACGACTTCGAGGTCACCCAGACCGAGGTGCTCCCCGAGGCCGACACCTCGCCGACCGATGCCACGCACACCGGACGGCTGACGTTGATGACGTGCGCCGGGACGTGGAATCCGGTGGCCCAGGACTACTCGGACCGACTGTGGGTCATCGCCCAACCCGCGGACGCCGCGAAAGCAGCACCCGACGCGGCCCGGCCAGTCGATCGTCGGGACTGAGCCAGTTCAGGCGCCAGCCGGCCAGCGCACCGCCGCCGCCAGCGCCTCGACCCCGAGCGGCGCGCCCGTGACCCGCTCGACCAGCTCCGGCCAGGCGTATCGCGCCCCTGGCTTGAACAGCTCGCGTCGCACGTAGTCACCCGTCGACGCCCGCCCCTGCCACCAGCTATGGAGATCGGCGTCCATCTTGCGCGTGAGCTGTGCCGAAAACAGCCGGCCGAGCAAATACTTCTGGTAGTAGACGGGCACGATCGCCACGTGGATCTTGGCCGCCCAGTCCGGCATGTCGCGGCCCTCCGGCCGCGGGATGCCCTGAAACCGCTGTTCAAGGTCCCACCACAGCCGATTCAGGTCCTGGTCCGGGTCGGCATAAAAGTGCCGCTCGAAGTGCACGATAGTCAAACACCAGCGCACGAACGCCAGCAGTGACGCCGTTTCTTGAGCGGCCAGTCGTGGGGCCAGATTCTCCGCTTCGTCGGTCGGCAGCCCGAGCATCTCGTGCAGCCACACGGGATTGGTCGTGGGCTGCTCACAAAACATGGCGAAGCCTTCGTTGAGAAAGCCCTGCGGATCATCCCGCAGGTCGAACGGCAGCTCGGTGCGGTCGATGCCGTCCTGGTAGATCGTGTGGCCGAGCTCGTGCAGCAGCGTACCCATCCAGCGTGCGTTCGGCTGCACATTCAGAAACGTGCGCACGTCACCTTCACGGTCGATATCCACCGCGTACGCGTGCTGGTTCTTGCCCTCGCGCGGATACAGATCGCTACGCTCCAGGATGGCGTCGATGTTCCGGAAGCCGAGCTGACGGTAGCTTTCGGCGGCAAGCTCGACGACATCCCGATCGGCATACAGTGGATCGGCCGGTGGCGCGAAGACTTCCGGAGTCTCCTGGAAGAACGGGTCCGCGTAGTGCCACGGTCGCAGCTGCTGCTGGGAAATCTTGAAGCGGAGCGCCAGGTGCCGGTCGAGCTCGGCTTTCATCGCTGCGAACGACGTGCGCGTGGCGACTTCAACCTCTTCGAGCGTGGTCGTCAGGGCGTCGGGATCAAGCTCGTCGAGCAACAGCGTCGCGTGCCAGTGATCCGTGTACCCGATCGAGCGTGCCGCCTCGTTTCTCAGGTGCGCCAGCTCGCGCAGCTGCGACGCGACGACTGCGCCGATCTGTTTGCGGGCGTCCCAGGCCGCCTGCACGCGGTCCGACTCAACCGACCCGCGCAGCACGTCCTCCAGCTCGTTGTCCGAGCAGCGGCGGCCTTCGAATTCGGCGCGGAAGGTGCTGTACGTCTCTTCGACAGCCGCTTCGGCGCGCGTGATGCGATCCAGCAGCTCGATCGGCGCCTGTTTGGCACGATACGCCAGGGCCAGCCGATTCAGGCGGCGCCGGTCCAGCTCGTCGAGCTCACTCGAGTCCAGCAAGCGCCGGATGCGGGCCATGACCGACGACCGCGCATAGTGCCGATTCTGTGCACGATGGGCAGCCTCCATGCGTCGATAGTCGGCCGGCCGGCCCGACAGCGACGCCGTCCACCAGGCGCGACTGGAGCGCGGCAGCTCGCGGCGTGCCCACTTCTCCTCGTCGGCCAGCAGCCGCGTCGCGCTGGAGGCAGGAGTTCGGTTCACTCGCGCAGACTCTACCGATAGAGTACCCGACAGGAATGACGCGCTTCCGCGGACGCCTGCTCGCCGTGCTCTTTCCCGTCATGCTTCTGGTGGTCCTGGGCGTGGCGACCGTGATGTGGCTCGATCAGCAGAGCGCCCGCGCCCGTCTCGCCGAGGCGGAGCTGCAGCCAGCCCTGGATCGAGCGCAGGCCGCCGAGGACCGCGCGGCGCGCGCCGAAGCGTCGCTCACCGCGATTGCCCAGGATCGGGTTGTCGAAGCATCGGGCACCGCCACGGCCGTGGCGGCCGCCAACGAGCCCCAACGCGCCCTGGAGCGCATCCTGGGGCGCCTGTTCGACGTCTTTCAGGACCCGACCGGCGCCGGCTACGACCAGCTTTCCGACCTGTTTTCGCCCGACGCGCTGGAGACGGTCAGGCCCGAGGCCGACTATCTGCGCGGGTCTGGCCTGCACCTGGGCGGCGCTTCGACCTTCAACGTCGACGCCTCGCCGCCGCAGCCGATCGACCAGACGCATACTCAGGTGCACACGACCGAGCGCTGGCTGTACGACGAGCGCACCGACGACGACCAGCGGCAACGCTGCTTCATCGAAGACAGCGATCAGACGTACATACTGGTCCTGAACGGCCAGACCTGGACCGTCGATCAGATTCAACTCGGGACCACGCACCGCAGCGACTGCCCGCCCGGGACATAGATGCACTCCATCGCCACCCTCAACGCGTTGCCAGCCGACACGTTCGCCGACGCGCTGCGGCCGCTCTTCGAGGCGCCCGTGCCGCTCGCCGAGGCACTGTATGCCGCGCGACCCTTCGGCTCGTATTCCGCTTTGATCGACACGGCTGAGTCGCTTACGGGATCGATGTCCGAG
>JAFAWJ010000269.1 GCA_019242065.1 Chloroflexota bacterium | reverse complement strand
GATCACAAGACCATCGTTTTTCGAACACTCTTTGGCAATCTTGAGCTTGCCAGCCCGCGGCTGCGACGGTGTCCGCTCGACGACGATTACTTTGACGTGCTTGCCGACCGGTATAGCCACCTCCGCAAGTTCGCTCCGTCGCTGCTGAGTGTCGACGCATTGGCGCGCCCGCAGACGGCGCGGAGCGCCTGGAGGAGAGACAGGTCGAGCTCGAGTCGATCCTGGCACGTCTCGGTCGAGGCTTTCTGCAGAACGAGTAGGTGCGGCTGGTCGGCGACGATCTGACCGTCGCGCCAGTCCGCGGCGAAGATACGCCCGAAAGTGCTGAGCAACTGCGCGACCAGATCGGCAACCGCTTGCCGAAAGTTGACCTGCCCGAGCAGCACTGGTAGTGCTGGTCGTCGAGAACTACTCGACCGATGTGGCCGAGAGACTCCTCACCGCGCATCATCAACCTGGTGGCGGACCCGCAGGAGCGCGAGCCGCTGAAGGTCCGTACCTGCATTACTGGACCGTCGCGCATTCAATCCGATCGTGAGCGAGTTCCAGGCCAGCGTGCAGCATGGGCCGCTCGTGCCGGCTGGTGCGCCGCTTGAATTGGTGTCAATTGCTGGAGAAGGTTGACTTTCGCCCATGGCTGGGGGCGACCACGACGGCTGTGGCTGGGATCACCCTTATCGCGACTCGGCACCCCTTTCCATGAGGGTCATTCCGCGGTCACATCGCGCATGCTGTCGTGGTCTGCCACCCATGCGGTGGCATCGGCCAATGCATGTTCGAGGCCGCCAAAAATTTCGTCTGTCGCCGGAACAACGTTGTCGGTGCCGAGTAGCGCCAGCGCCCCACTGCGTGCAAAGACCTGTGTGGTTTCTGCGTCGAGCCCCTCGAGGATGAACCGGACGTCCTGCGCGCGCAGCGTCGCTGCCCGGTGCTCGAGCCACTTGAGCAGGGTGGTCGAGGGGATGTCGGGCAACGTGCGGACGGACAGGATGATGGCGGCGTGACGCGTTTGATCGGTCCGCGGCCATCGTTCGTCGATCCGCGCCAGCTCCGCAAACAGGCCTGTTCCCGTGTATTGCAGCACGGTCACCGCCCCACTCGGCACGCTCTCGGGAACGGGCGCGATGCGCCAGCGGCCGTCACCTTCCGGGGGCACCAGGGCGACGAGCTGGCCCTGGTGTGAGGCCGCGACACAGAACAGCAGCAGCGATAGACCGGCGCCGAGGAAGATCGCGTCCTGGAGCGGCAAGCTCGTCGTTGCCAGGAACGTGACGATCATCGCCGCCGCCGGGGCGGGCGCGGTGCGCACAACGAGACGGATGTCAGCCTCGCGGCCCAGCAGCAGCTCGCAGCCAATCACGATGATCAGTCCGCCGATGACGGGCATCGGGATGAGCTCCGCGGCCGACCCGAACAGGACGACGATCAGCGCCAACCACAATCCCGCGAAGATCCCTGCCCAACGTGTCCGAGCGCCGGCGCTGGTGGCCACGCCCGTACGCGACAGCGACCCGCCAACGGGAAGTGCCTGGAACCAGCCCCCAGCCAGGTTGGCCAGCCCCTGGGCGAGAAAGTCCCGCGAGGCATCCGCGCGGCTGCCGTCGGGATTGGACACCGTGGCGGCAATACCGGCCGCCTGGGCCAGCGCCACCAGCGAAACCGCGATCGCGCCAACGAGAAGTCGTGGAGCGACGGCTAGATCAGGCAGCACCGGCAGGGGCAGGCTGTTGGGGATCTGGGCGATATCTCCGACGCGTTCCACAGGTATACTGAGCACAGCCGCACCCACGCTGACCACGCCCAGGGCGACGAGCGTAGCGCACGCCTCGAGGACGCGTATCCGATGTGCGATGGCCCACACGCCGATCGTCACCACCGCGACCGAGGTCGCGGTGAGTTGCCACTGAGAAATGTGGAACAGCCAATCGAACAGCTTACCCAGCGTGTTGTCCCCAGCTGGTGCGTAGCCGGTTGCGTCCTTGAGGACGCCAGTGATGATCTGGAGCGAGATGCCGGTCGTGAAGCCCGTCATGACCGCGTTCGAGACAAAGCCCATCAGTGACCCGAGACGGAGCAGACCAAACGCGGCCATCACCAGCCCGACC
>JAFAWJ010000745.1 GCA_019242065.1 Chloroflexota bacterium | reverse complement strand
TGGCACGCGGGCGACCCGAGCCGCAATCGCATCAACCTGCTGCGCGCCTACGATCAGTCAGATATCACGGAGCGCATCAAAGACCTCTGCAGTCGACCACTGCCCCACGGCGTCGTCCCCTGATCACAGGCGAGTAAAAGGTTGAGGAGAGAGGAACCCATGTTAGTCATCGGCACAACTGAGGGGGTCTTCCTTACGCCGGCCGGCGGGTCGCCTGGTGTCGCCAGCGATCTGTCATCCCGAGACGTGAAAGTGCTGCGCCAATCCAACGGCCACGTCCTCGCCGGCACCAATGACGGCGTGTACGCCTCCGCCGACCGCGGCGGCTCCTGGCACCGCGTTGGACTCGAGGGCCGCGACGTCCTGGAAGTCATGCCTGCACCTGGCGACCCACGCACCGTCTACGCGGGCACCGTCCCAGCCGCCCTGTTCCGCAGTCAAGACGGAGGCACAAGCTGGTCCGAGGTCGAGACCTTCACCCAGGCGTTCGACCCCGACACCTGGGGGCTGCCCGACATCGCCGGCTGGCCCCGCGGCGCACGTGCACACTCGATCGTGGTCGACTCGAATGACTCCGAGCGGTGTGTGGTGGGGATCGAGGTCGGTGGCATCGTCAGCAGCGACGGCAGCGGCTGGAAAACCTCACTGCCCAGTGGTGTGCCCGACATCCACTACGTGGTCGCCGATCCCGACCAGCCCGAGCGCCTGTACTGCTCGACGGGCTTCGGACGCATCGGCAAGCTCGCCGAAATGCCCGACCAGGAGCGCATCGCGGGCATGTTTGCCTCGGACGACCACGGCCAGTCGTGGCGCTACATCTGGGGCGGGATGCTCCACCGCTACACCCGTCCGCTGTGCATCGACCCCCGCCCGCCCCACGCGCTGACGGTCGGCACCGCGCCGAGCGCGCGCCCGTATATCACCTATCACATCGAGGGTGGCGCCCACGGCCAGATCTACCAGAGCACCGACGGCGGCACGCAGTGGCGTCCGCTCGGCGACGCGCCGCACTCGCCATCGGTTGCCGCGATACTGTGCGTGACGCCCGCCCCTGACGTGGCGGGCAACGTCCTGGTTGGCACCGACCTGGGCGAGGTCTGGCACGTGGACGCCGCCGACACTCGCTGGACGTTGCTGGCCGACGGCCTGCCGCCAGTCCAGTCGGTTCTGAGCCTGGGCGACGACTGAACGCAGCCGATGCCGTGCGTCGGCTCCCGGAGGCTACTCTGTGGAGCTGACGACGGCGCCCGACTCGAAGGTGGTCTCCACCTGGGCCGAGAGGTCGAAAAAGCGCTGAAGGTTCTCGTTGTAACGGAAGAACTTGTCGGCCCGATAGCCGTCGTCGGTGGCGTTCTGATGCAGACCGTCCGGTAGCGTCAAATCCAGGGAGTTGAGCGTGAGGTCGCGTTCGGCGCGGCCGTGCTCGCGGATCCCGCGCAACATGGTCTGCCAGCGCTCGGGCTCCATGTCCAGGTAGAAGTCGAGGTCACGCAGCCCGTCTTCGTGAATCTCACGGATGTCGCCGATGTCGAAGACGTCGAAGGTCAACCGAAAGGCACGGTCGCCGACTTTCAGCCCGGCGACGGCATCGACACGCCCGAAGCGGCGGTACGCCTCGTCGTGCATCGCGAGCTGCGCCACGTCCGTGAGCCACTCGGTCGAAGGAAAGATCGGCATCGATGCGTCTCCCTGGGCTGATCAGAACTTGATGGGCTCGCCCGCTTCCCTGGCGGAGTCGAACGGAGTCATTCGGTCCAGGTGGCGCATGGGATCGGCCTCGCGGGTGTTGGCCATCGCGCGGTCCACGCGCGCGTAGTATTTCGGATCCAGTTCGCGCAACCGGTCCATCTCGGAGCGGTAGGTGGCAAACGCCGAAAACACCCGCTCGAGGTCGGCCGAGCCGCATGCCTCGCACACGGCTTCGCATGGCGCATCGAGCCGGCGCTGGAGGACTTCGGTGCGGACCTCGCACCGTCGGCACCGATAGACGTACAGCGGCACCGTCTCAGTCCTCCAGCACGGCCTTGAAATTCGGCGCGAGCGCGCGATGATGTCGGACTCCAACCCAGTCCAGAAACTGCAGGTATTCGTGCACGTAGCGTCGCCGCATCGAGCGGACGATCGCCATGCCGGTGTCCATGTGTCGGATTCCACCCCCGAAGACACACGCCAGTGACTCCCACAACACGGGGTCATTCTCGTCGCGACCGGCAAAGAACTCCGCCTGAGCCAATCCCGAGTTGAGATGATCCGCCATGCCGACCACGTGGTTCGCCGCGTAGCGCAGGTGGCTCAGGGCGTAGGCGATGTGTCGGGTTTTGTCCTGGGTGGCACGTCGCCCGATGCACACCTCCACCGGCGACGGGGCGTACGCCGCGAGATAA
>JAFAWJ010000524.1 GCA_019242065.1 Chloroflexota bacterium | reverse complement strand
GCTCATGGAGCTAACGCAGGCCGACGTCATTGCCCGCCTGGAAGCCGCCGAAGTGCCCGTCGGCCCGGTCTACGACCTGGCCCAGGTCTTCGCCGATCCCCAGAGCCAGCACCTGGGCATGGCCATGCCAACGCCACACCCCAAAGTGCCCGACCTGCGCACGACGGGCTTCCCGTATCGCATGTCAGAGACAACCCCCGAGGTCCGCTGCCCGCCGCCGTTGCTCGGCGAGCACACCGCCGAGGTCCTGGCCGAACTGGGCTACAGCGAAGCCGAGATCGAACGCTTGGCGCGCCGCGATTAAGAGGCGTGGCGCGCCAGGGAGAAACTCCTTACCGGCGCGCCGCAAACCGTCACACGAGCCTTTAGACCGTCTCCTCCACCGTCTGCGGCTCCGCCTTCGGCCCTGGCGTCGCGCCCATGTTCAGCGGCGTCCCCGCCTCCAACCCGAACGAGACGACCCCAGGAATGAGCCAGTTCGTCCACTGCTCATCCACGCGGCGCTGGAACAGGTCATAGTCCTCGTCGGTGAAGTGCGCAAACCGCCCCTGCTGCGCCAGGTACTCGCGCACGGGCTTGCGCCGCGCCCGCCCCGACGCAATCGCCCGCGTCGTCCCGTTCAGCTTGACCGTGTGGTCTTCCATTTCCCACAGCGACCAGATGCCCGTCTCGACCGCCAGCTTGCCCAGCTCGTGCGACAGCTGTGGATCGTAGTGCCAGCCCTTCGGACACGGATCTAGCGTATGAATGAAAGCGGGTCCACCAGCCGCCAGGCCTTTGCGCACCTTGTTCATGAAGTCCACGCCGTACGCCGCGTCCGCGGTAGCGATGTACGCCGCGTCGGGATGACCGGCGGCCAGCATGCCGGGTGTGTTCTTCTTCCACCGCGTGTGCATGATTCGCTTTTTGTTGCCTGATGGCGAAAACGTCGTCACCGCACCATACGGCGTCGAGCCCGACAGCTGAATGTCGGTGTTGGCGTATGACTCGTTGTCGTAGAGGATCACCAGGAAGCGATAGTCGGCGTGCGTCAGCGCCGCCGAGATCGCCGAGAGGCCCATGTCCGCCCCGCCGCCGTCACCGCAGAAGGCAATGACGTTGATCGGTTCGTCCTTGAGCTTGTTCTTGCGCATGAGCACCTTCAGGCCAGCTGCCGCCCCGAGCGCCGCGGAGCCCGCGGCTCCCAGCTGCGTGTGCATCCACGGCACGACCCACGGCGTCGTGTAGTAGCTCGTATTGGCCACGTACATGCAGCCAGTCGAGCCGAGCACGATCGTGCGCGGCCCGGCCGCTTTGGCGATGTAGCGCATGACCAGCGCACTTTCGCAGCCCTGGCATGTGCGGTGACCCGAGACGAAGTACTCGGTGTACGGAACCTGCTTGACCGTCTTGATCGAGCTGAGGTCGACCAGCTCAGACGGTGGGGTAACAGTGAGGCTCATTGGCTTACTCCCGGACGCCGATCCAGTGGACGTTGGTCTTCAAATCGCCAGCGGCGGCTTTCTGCATGAGGTTGAACATTTCCTGGCCGTCGGGGGCGGTGAACTCGCGACCACCCAGGCCACCGATGATGTTGATCATGGCCGGCCGCTTCGGGCTGTCATAAAAAGCAGCCCGCATCTCGGTGAACAGCACGCCGCCATGATGCGGTGAGCCGAAGCTGTAATCGCGGTCGATGATGCCGACCGCTTTGAAGCCGCTCAGTCGCTCGACGAGATCTTCGGCCGGGAAGGGGCGGAACCACTTCAGGCGGGCAAAGCCAACCTTGTGTCCTTGCTCGCGCAGTCGTCGCACGATCACCCGAGCCGGCATGGCGATCGTGCCCTGTCCGACAAGGACGAAGTCGGCGTCGTCGGTCATGTACGTCTCGATGAACGGCTCTTTCTGGCGGCCGGTCAGCTCGTAGTACTCGCGGTAGGCCTCGCGAATGACCTCTGGCGCGCGACGCATGGCCGCGTCGTTCTGCTTGCGGATCTCGGTGAGCCAGTCCTGGTCGACCTGGGGAGCGATAGTGATCGGGTTATCGGGGTGGAACAGCCGGTCGCCCAGGTCGTACGCGGGCAGATACTGGTCGACGATCTCCTTGGGCGGGATCTTGACCAGGTGCTGCGAGTGCGTCAGGAACGCGCCGTCGGTGCTGACCGCGCAGGGGAGCATGACCCGCGGGTCTTCGGCCACGCGATACGCGATCAGCGCCGCGTCGAGGGCCTCCTGGCCGGTTTCGACCCAGGTCATCAACCAACCCAGGTCGCGCACGGCGAGCGCGTCGTTGTGCTCGACGCCGAACGCGCCCGGGTCGTCCAGGGCGCGGTTACCGACGTTGGCCACCACCGGCAGACGCAGACCCGCCGTTACGGCAATCGCCTCGAACGCGTAAAACCAGCCGACACCGGACGAGCCGACGAACGATCGGGCGCCGACCGCGCTGGCGTGTTTGACGATTTCGAACTGCGAGTGCTCGCCCTCGGCAACGATGTACTCGCAGTCCATCTGGCCGTTGGCAATCATGGTCGCCACGGCCTGCATCACGGCGTCGTACGGGCGGATCGGGTAGGCCGCCACGATGTCCACGTCGACCAGTCGCAGGGCGTGGGCAATCGCTTCGGAGCCGGTGACGAGTAGCTCTTCCTCGCCCGCGATCTTTGGCGCCGTCGCGCCCGCACCGGGTTGGGTTGCAATCGCCATCGTTACGCTTCGCCTCCCGCCACCGGGACCGCTCCGCCCGCGGGCGTCGTGGTCCCCACCGGCCACTTGCGCTCCTGCACATCGTGGACCGCCGGGGTCTTCTTTGCCTTCTCGATCAATTCAGGATGCAACGGGATGTTGTGCTTCTGCAGCAGCTGCCGGTACGCCTCCGGATCCTGCTTGTACATGGCGTACAGGCTCTCGTTATCGTCGAACTCCAGCTCGTTGACCATCGCGATGCAGTCGGGCACTGGACACACTTCTTCGCACACCGAGCAGCCAATGCACGCTTCGTAGATGACTTCGTAGGTGCCTTCAGGCGTGACCTCGAAGCACTCGTCGGGGCACTGCAGCCAGCACTGGGTGCACTTGATGCACGTGTCGAAGTTGACCAGCGGCCGACGCGTGCGCGTGCTCCACTTCTTGTAAAGCGGGTTACGCGTGCCGACCTGCTGGGCCTCGACGATGATGCCTTCGCGCATCTGCATCCAGCCCGGCTTGCGGTACTCCTCGAAGGAGACCGAGCTCCCCTCGCCAGCTTTAACGGTGTACAGCTGGAGCTGGTCGTACGTGGCTTTGACCATGGCGACACGCGCCTCGTCGTGGGTGCGCTCGCGCACGATGGCCAGCACCGAATCGATCGACATGACCTGAGGTGCCACGCGCGCCACCGCGGCCATGCAGTTGAAGTCGGTGTTGTCGTCGTTGTCGACCCACAGTCCAGCAAAGCTGGCCGAGCCTTCGGGGGCGAAGATGCCCGCGTGCACCGGGCTGGGCACGACCACCAGCGTGTAGTCGTAGGGCTTGGTCTTGATCGCCTTGAGCAGCTGTTCGGGCTGCTTGTCGGAGGTGACGATCAGCGTGCCGCCGGGCACCACCAGCTTGTTGATGGGCTGCACGCCGTACCACGCCCAGGACTCGACGCCCTTGCACATGGTGTCGTCGACGACGATGGAGATCTCGACGCTCTCGGGCTCGTAGCGGGCCAGCGAGGATTCGAGCTCGACCTCGTCGCTGGCGACGACGGCGAAGTTCTTGGAGGGAATCCCGTTGCGCTCGGGCGAGTCGCCATAGCGGGCGAAGGCGGTACCGACCTTGCCTTCGCGCCGCGCGCCGAGGACGACGCCGCGCGAGATTCGGTTGGCGAGGCGCTTCTGGAAAATGCCGCGGTAGACGACCTCGACAGACCAGGAAGCCGAGCCGGTCTGGTGCATACGCTGCGTCTCCTCACACTGGGTCAAAATGGCTGTGCTTAGAATGGTCTGACCAATCTTCGTGCGCGTGACGAAGGCGTGTCAACCCAGGGACAGCCCCATCCGTGGGCTTACCACACGCCGCGCTGACGCCACCAGTCCGCGGGCGAGTCCCGTCGGGGATCGTAGGCGTCGTAAAGCTCGTACGCGTGTTAGCCACGTGGTTCATTCGTCCCCCGAGGTGGGATCGGGGGGTGTCCCCTACTTCCTTTGGCAGGCCCAAACTGGCAGCTCCGTCTCCCCCCGAGGCACCGTCGTATCCTTCCCCAGACATGCCCGACTTCGACCACGTCCTCTCGACCACCGACGGACCGGTCGGCATCGTCACCCTCAACCGCCCGCGCCAGCTCAACGCCCTCGCCGCCCCGCTCATGCGTGACATGGTCGCCGCCCTGGAATCCCACGACGCCGACCCCAGCATCCGGGCGATCGTCCTGACCGGCGGCCCATCCGTCTTCGCCGCGGGCGCCGACATCAAGGAACTGTCCGAAGCCACGCCGGTCGACATGCTGATGCGCAACACCATCGGCCTCTTCGACCGCGTCAGGAACCTGACCAAGCCGCTGATCGCCGCCGTGGGAGGCTACGCGCTCGGCGGCGGCTGCGAGCTGGCCATGCTGTGCGACATCGTCGTGGCCGCCGAAAACGCGCGCTTCGGCCAACCTGAGATCAACATCGGCCTGATCCCGGGCGCCGGCGGCACCCAGCGCCTGACCCGCGTGGTCGGCAAAGCGCTGGCCATGGACATGATCTTGACGGGCCGCATGCTCGGCGCCGAGGAAGCCCTGCAGCATGGCCTCGCCGCCCGCGTCGTCCCCCAGGAGCTCGTCGTTGACGAGGCGGTCAAGCTGGGCAAAGAACTGGCCAAGCGGCCGCCGCTGTCGGTCCGTATGGCCAAAGAAGCCATTACCCGCGCCTGGGAAGGCCGCGTCGACGATGGCATCGAGTTCGAACGCAAAGCCTTCTACCTGCTGTTCGCGACACAAGACGCGCACGAAGGCATGCAGGCCTTCATCGACAAGCGCCAGCCCACGTACGAGGGCCGTTGACTGACCAATGCCCCAGGTCCTCACTGATCTCGCCGACGGCGTCCAGACCATCACCCTCAACCAGCCTGACAAGCTCAACGCCCTGTCCAGCACGATGATGTCCGAGCTCCTGCAGGTGCTACGTGCCGCCGAGCGCGACGACGCGGTCCAGGCGCTGGTCCTCACCGGTGCCGGCCGCGGCTTCAGCGCCGGCGCCGACCTGACCCAATCCGGCCCCGGCGACGCGGTGGCCGACGTCGGCGACGCCCTGCGCGCCCGCTACGTGCCCGTCATCACCCGACTCCACGCGCTCGAAAAACCCGTCCTGGCCGCGATCAATGGCGTCGCCGCCGGCGCCGGCCTGAGCCTGGCGCTAGCCTGCGACCTGCGCTACGCGGGCGAATCGGCACGCCTGGTGGTCGCCTTCGTGCGCATCGGCCTGGTGCCCGACGCGGGCATGCTGTACTTCCTGCCGCGGCTGATCGGCCCGGGCAAGACCCTGGAGCTGGCGTGGACGGGCGATCCGCTCTCCGCCGCCGAGGCGTACGAGATCGGCATGCTCAACAACGTGCTGCCCGACGACCAGCTCCTGGCAGAAACGCAGTCGCTCGCCGCCAGACTCGCGCGCGGCCCCCACACAGCCCTATCGCTCATGAAGCGCGCCGTGAGCCAGACCCACGAACTGCCGCTCGAGCGCGTCCTCGAGCTCGAGGCCAACTACCAGACGATCGCCGCCCGCGACCCCAACTTCGCTGAGGGCGTCGCCGCCTTCCGCGAAAAACGCCCGCCACGCTTCAACCAGTAACCCGCTTCATTTCCCAGTGGGGCCTTCGAGTGCGCGAAGAATCCCGTCGCGCACCTCCGTGATGTGCTCCAGCGACGCCTGATACGCCGCCTCCTCGTCCTGCGCCTTGACCGCTCGCAGAATCGCCTCGTGCCCCCGCAGACTCGTCTGCGGCCGATCGGGCACGTGCAAATAGCTCTGCCGCGACTCACGCAGCAGGTCCAGAATCACATTATGTAAACGCAGAAGAATGTGATTGTCCGCCGCGCGCGCCAGCGTGTAGTGGAACGCCGTGTCCTCCTCGACAAAGGGTCGATTCTCCGCAATGCACTCGCGCTGCCGCTGCAGCAGCGTCTCGAGCTCCGAGATGTGCTCGGCTGTCGCCCGCTCCGCGGCCCGCCTGGCGATGCCCGGCTCGATCAGCTCGCGCACTTCGAGCACCTCGGCCAGCTCGCGCCGCCCGCGCAGAATGGCCGCGGCCAGCGGCGGCACCAGCGCCTCGGTGTCGGCGGTGCGGACGAACGTCCCGCCGCCCTGGCGGCTGTCGATGACCCCCTGCATCTCCAGCGCGCGCAGCGCCTCGCGCACCGAGGTCCGACTGACCTTGAATCGCTCGGCGAGCTCGCGTTCGGGTGGAATCTGGTCGCCCGGCGCCCACCGCCCTTCGCTGATCAGCGCCCGAATCTGCTCGACGATGTGCTCGTAGATCCGGCTGCGCTTGACGCGTTCGATCGTCACATCCGTCGGCGAGTCTTGCGCTGTCAACCTCGTGCCTCGCCCGCGAAGAGAATGGGCACCAGTCTAGCGCACAGTTCGCTATGCTCCCTCGCGACGCATCCATGGCCTTCAACTTCTTTCGGCGCCCACTGAACGAGCGCGATCGCGCCGTGGCCGACCGCCTGCCACCCGGTCAGTACCTGACCGAAAAGTGGCCCGTCCTGCAGGCCGGCGGCGTCCCACGCGTCAACATCGACACGTGGACCCTGTCCCTGGAAGGCCTGGTCACCACCCCTCGCACGTTGACCTACGCGGACTTCAAGAAGCTGCCGCGCACAACGGTCAAGGCCAACGTCCACTGCGTCACGCGCTGGACGATGCTCGACAGCACCTGGAGCGGGGTGCCAGTTGCCGAGGTCATGAAGCTCGTCGAGCTCAAGCCCGAGGCGACGCACGTGATGGTGCACGCCGAGCGCGGCTACACGACCAACCTCAGTCTGGACGACCTTCTGCGCGACGAAAACATGCTCGTCGACACCCGCAACGACGAGCCGATCTCGGCCGAGCACGGCTGGCCGCTGCGCCTGTTCGTCCCCCACCTGTATTTCTGGAAGAGTGCCAAGTGGCTGCGCGGCCTGGAGTTCATGGCGGGCGACCGCCCAGGCTTCTGGGAGCAGTACGGCTATCACATGCGCGGCGACCCCTGGCAAGAACAACGCTACGGCGCAGAGTAACGGCGAACGCCGCCCTGTATACTGCGCCGACCTTTCTGCTCCCTCGGCTACGTGGGAGCTGTCTTAGCCACAGAAAGGACCCGTAACCCATCGTGCGAGACTACGAACTCATGGTCGTCCTCGACCCCAACCTCGACGACGACGCTGTCGAGGCGCTCAATACGCGCATCCAGGGCATGGTCACCCAGCGCGGCGGCAGCATCGAAAGTGTCGACGCGTGGGGCCGCCGACGACTGGCCTATCCGATCGGCCGCTATCGCGACGGCGTGTACATCCTGAGCCGATTCCAGATGCCGCCCAACGCCGCGGCGGAGATCGAACGCGCGCTCAAGCTGACCGAGAGCGTGATCCGCCACCTCCTCGTCCGTGCCGAAGGGCTGACGCCG
>JAFAWJ010000412.1 GCA_019242065.1 Chloroflexota bacterium | reverse complement strand
ATCCGCAACGAAAGTAACCGCCTGCTCGAGGCGATCGACGAGCTGGTCGAGATCTCGCGTCGCGCGGGCGTGCCCGCCGAAATCTGGCACTTCAAGGCCTCGGGTCCGGCCAACTGGCCCAGGCTGGACGCCGCGATCGAGCGGGTCGAAGCCGCCCGCGACCAGGGACAGCGCATCACCGCGGACATGTATACCTACGCCGCCTCCTCGACGGGCCTGGACGCGACCATGCCTGGCTGGGTCCAGGAAGGCGGTCACCGCGCGTGGGTCGAGCGCCTGCGCGACCGGTCCGTGCGGGCGCGGCTGCGTCAGGAGCTCTCGCACGACGGGGACAACGAGTTTCTGAGCGCCGAAAAGATCCTGCTCGTCGGCTTTCGCAACCCGGGCCTGCGCGGGCTGACGGGCAAGACGCTCGCCGAAGTCGCCGGCGAACGCGGCACGTGCGTCGAAGACACGATCGTGGACCTGGTCGTCGAAGACGACAGTCGCGTGCAGTGCGTGTTCTTCACGATGTCCGAGGACAACGTGCGCAAGGCGGTCGGACTGCCGTGGATGAGCTTCTGCTCGGACGCTGGCTCGCTGGCGCCCTCAGGCGTGTTTTTGAACACCAGCACGCATCCCCGGGCGTATGGCAGCTTCGCGCGACTGCTGGCCAAGTACGTTCGCGACGAGGGCGTTGTCAGACTGGCCGAGGCGATCCGCCGTCTCGCGGCTCTGCCGGCCAGCAACCTGGGCCTATCAGGCCGCGGCCAGCTCAGAGCCGGCTACTTCGGCGACGTGGTGGTCTTCGACCCGCACGCGATCCAGGACCACGCGACCTACGAGCGGCCGCACCAGTACGCAACCGGCGTGCGCCACGTTTTCGTGAACGGCGCCCACGTGCTGCGCGAGGGCGAGCACACGGGCGCGATGCCAGGCCGCGTCGTCAGGCGCGGCGGCTAGTTCGACTCTTCCGAGTCCTCCTCGGCGGCCAGGGCTTCCAGCGGCGTTTCTTCGACGCCGACCTCGAGGTCCGCGGGCACGACTTCCACTTCGTCATCGTCGTCGTCGTCGTCGCCGATCTCGTCGTCGTCTTCCTCTTCGAGCTCGTAGCGTGGCGCACCCTCACGGGTATAGGCGCGCACCTCCTGAGCGGCGGTCGGTCGGAACGACGGGCGATTGCCCATCGCGGCGGCGGCGCGATGCGTCTCGCGGATGATGACGTGCACGGTCTGCTCGTTCGCGGCCGTGACGAACACGGAATACTGGTTGCCAAGGTCGAGCAGCCGGATCAGGTCCTGCTCGAGCTTCGGCTCGATGCGGCCGATCTCGGTGCCCGTCTGATTGGTGACGATAACCTGGTTGCCGTGGCGGGCCAGCTGGAGCTGGTCGCCCGCGCTGAGCTTGGCCGCGGCCTCGGTTCGGCGCAGGTCGGTGAGCTGGGTGAGCGTCGTTTTGCCGCTCTCTTCGATGAACAGACGCGGATCGACTGGGGAGGGCGCCGGCGCGGCGGAGCCTTCGGCCGCCAGCTTGCCGAGACGCTGCAGGTTCTTGCTGGCTATGCCGTTCAACGGATCGAGCTTGACGGCCTGGGCGTACGCGTCGCGGGCGTCGGCGTAGTGGCCGAGCTCGGTCAGGGCCTTGCCCAGGCGATTGTAGGCATCAACTTCAGTGGGAAAGAGGTCGAGGATTTCCCGGTTGATCTGGGCGGCCTCGTCCCAACGATTTTTCATCGCCAGCGAGATTGCTTGTTCGGACTTGGTGCGCTTCTGGCGCAGTCTGTCCTCAGTGGGAAAGGTAGCCATACTCCACCTTGCGCGAGGGGTTCGGGCAAATCGGCAGGACGACCAGTACGCACATTCGGTACCAGGCCGTGGGACCGCTCAGTCTAGCGCTCACCTGTGCCCGCTGCAACGGAATTCTCGGGTACCCGCCAGGACCTTGAAGACGATCGCGCTCGTTCGCGGCAGACGGGGGCTCGCAGGAACCTTTCCCGGGCGGGTACCGTCTGTTCATTGAGGCGACGGCGGCAGGCCGTCAGCCCATGCCTGGAAAAAGTACGCCTGTCCAAGGAGGAACCCCGGAGTATGCGTGGAGCCCCGCTCGCGCTCGCGCGCTTGTCGTCGTTGTCGATAGCCGCGACGCTCTTCATGGCCGCATGCAGCAGCACCCCAGCGGCCTCGCCGACGACCGCACCCGCGGCCGCGCCGCCGACCACGGCACCCGCCGCGGCCTCACCGGCCGCTTCGCCGGCGGCTGGCGCGTCACCAGCGGCCGCCGCGGCCGCCAGTCCAGCCGCATCACCGGCCGCCTCGCCGGCCGCGTCGCCCGCGGCCTCACCGGCCGCCTCGCCCGCGGCATCGCCCAGCCCGGCAGCGGCCGGGAACGTTTCAGCTCTGAGCGGCACGATCAAGATCGTTTCCAGCTTGCCGCGCACGGGCGCCAACAAGGGTCAGACCGACACAATGGCCAACGCCATCAAGATGGCGATGAACGAGGTCAACAACAAGATCGGCAACGCGACGCTCGTCTACCAGGACATGGACGATGCCACGGCCGCCAAGGGCCAGTGGGACGCCGCACAGGAAGCCTCGAACGCCAACCAGGCGATCGCCGATCCGGATGTCGTGGCGTACATCGGCACGTTCAACTCGGGCGCCGCGGAAGTGTCCATCCCGATCCTGTGCGCCGCAAACATGGCCATGATCTCGCCCGCCAATACCTATCCCGGCCTGACCAAGCAGGTCGAAGGCGTCGCTCCCAACGAGCCTGACGTGTATTACCCGAACGGCTGCAAGCGCAACTACTCGCGCGTCATTCCGACCGACGAGATTCAAGGCGCCGTGGCGGCCAACTGGTCGAAGCAGCTGGGCGCGACCAAGGCGTACGTCCTGGACGACACGCAGCTGTACGGGCACGGCATCGCCGTCTTCTACAACTCGACCGCCCAGAAGATCGGTCTCCAGGTTGTGGGCGGGCCAGAAGGCATCGACCCGCAGGCCTCGGACTACCGCGCGCTGGCGCAGAAGATTCGGGGCGCGGGTGCCGACGTGGTCTTCGCCGGCATCATCACGCCCAACAACGCGGGCAAGTTGTGGCAGGACCTGCGCGACACGCTCGGGCCGAACGTCAAATTGATGGGGCCTGACGGCATTTACGAGCAGGCGTTCATCGATGCGGCTGGTCCGGCGGCCGAAGGCTCGTACATCACCTTTGGTGGCGTACCCCCGAGCAAGCTGACGGGCAAGGGCGCCCAGTGGTACACGAGCTACAAGCAGCAGTTCAACTCTGAGCCCGAGGCGTACGCGGCCTACGCGTATGAGTCGGCGAAGGTGGTGCTGCAGGCCATCCAGACGGCGGC
>JAFAWJ010000259.1 GCA_019242065.1 Chloroflexota bacterium | reverse complement strand
AAGGAGCCCCCATCGTCTAGAGGCCCAGGACGCAGCCCTTTCAAGGCTGAGATCGCCGGTTCGAATCCGGCTGGGGGCACCGCTTGCCATAGGATTGCGGCGCGTCAATGCCGAGCTTGAACATCGAAGTCCGCAGTCGTGTTGGTGGCGAGCCGGCGCCGGGCTCCGTTTTCGGCTGACGATGGCCGCGCAGCTCGAAACCGAGATCGAGAGCTGCTGGACGACGACGACCTGGCGGTCGCCCGCGTGATCCAGCGTCTGGCGGGCCTGGCCGCGGACTGAACGCTGCCTGGCGGATGGCCCGGTCTGGCCGCGGACCGAACGCTGGCGACGTGCGTGAGTGAGCTGGCTGCGAGATGGCCCGGTCTGGCCGCGAACCGAACGCCGGCGAACTTCGGTGCCCCCAGCCGGATTCGAACCGGCGATCTCAGCCTTGAAAGGGCTGCGTCCTGGGCCTCTAGACGATGAGGGCGTGAATCTCTACTTTAGCGCAGGGCTCGAGTTGAGCAGCGCCTCGAGAAGCGCGTCGCTATCGCGCAGGTCGTCGAGCAGCACGTCTGGCGCGTGCTGTGCGAGCACCTCGCGGGGCACGTTGCCCGTCGCCACCGCCACCACGCGTGCCCCGCCCGCGCGTGCGCAGGCGATGTCGCGGGGGGTATCGCCGACCACCACGATGTCGGCCGACGGCATCCCGCGGCGCTCGCGCAGCCGCTGGCGAGTGATCGGGACCAGGCACGTCCGATCGCGGTGGTCCGACCCGAAGGCGCCGAGCTCGAAGTCGACGTAATCAGAGAGTCCGGC
Organism: Chloroflexota bacterium; assembly: GCA_019242065.1. Next base: position 1,765 of record JAFAWJ010000259.1, on the reverse strand, counting down.
GCAGGTGAGTTTGAGTCGGGCGATCGGCTCGAGGTTGCCCGTCAGCAGCGACTGGGTGACGCCGCGGTCGCGCAGCGCCTGCAGTGCGGCGGGGACGCCCGGCAGCACGCGCAGGTCGGGCACCAGCTGCTCACGCGCGGCTTCCAGCTCGCTCAGATACAGCTGCCGAAAGGCTGGCAGCAGCCCGATGGCGGCTTCTTCGGCGAGCTCGGCCGAGACGAGCACTTCGAGCGCGATCTGCTCGTCGGTCTTGCCGGCCGAGTCCTTTGGGTAGGGCAGGTCGTGCTGCAGCTCGGCGACCTGGCGCAGCGCGCGTAAAAAGGCGCTGACCGAGACGCGGCCGCCATTGGAGCGCACCAGCGTGCCGTCGATGTCCCAGAGGACAACCGTCGGCGGGCTCATAGGGGCAGCAGGTCGCGGGTGAGAAAGGCCAGGTCGTCCGTTGGCGGGGTGGCCCACGCGCTGCCGGGCACGAAGTTGAAGAAGCCGCAGCCGCGCAGGAGCGCCGCGCGCAGGTAGCGCACCAGGGTCATGCGCTGACCGCCGACGTACAGCGGGCTGCCGTCGAAGAGCAGTGGCGCGTCGACGCGGCGGTCGGGCAGCTGAATGCAGGTGTCGCCGACACCCCCCAGCTGATATTTGCCGAGGGCGTCGGGCGCCAGGCAGACGCGGCCCGAGGTGATGTCTGAGGCGCTGGCGATCGACAGTGGGTCGAGACCGTCGATGGGCCTGGGCCAGTTGGGACGCTGCAGGGGTGTGCCGACGAAGTTGACTTCGCCGACGATGTCGTAGAAGGCGCGCAGGGCGAGCGGCATAACGCCGTAGCGGCGCTCGAGTTCGTCGAGGACGGGCGGCGGGAGCGGCTCGCCGAGCAGCGCTGGGGCGGCGGCCAGCAGGTCGTCGTCGACGTCGGTGGCCCACTCGTGGCCGAAGCGCCAGCCCAGGGTCTCGAGGCGCAAGATCAGGGTCTGGCAGTTGACGCGCACGCGGCGCATCGTCTCGCGGGCGACCGAGATGGCGTCGTCGACGTGCTGGAGGCGGCGCACGTTGGAGCCGAGGATGGAGAGCTCTTCCCAGACGGCTTCGTGCTCACCGTTGACGTAACGGTTGAAGAGCGAGGTGGCCGTCGTCAACACACTGAACTGGTAGCGGGGAGTGGATTCGAACCACTGACCTTCGGGTTATGAGCCCGACGAGCTACCACTGCTCCACCCCGCGTCGTGAGAATAAGAAGTATAGAGGAAATGGGCGCTCGTGTGGCGACCGAATAGTCCTGGCACCGGCCTATTTTCCCGGGGCTTGATGACCCCAGTATCGTGGGCGCTGGAGCGTTTCACTGCCGTGTTCGGTATGGGAACGGGTGGGACCACTCCGCTCTAGCCACCAAGACCATTCGGTCGCCACGCGAGTGCGCCGATCGAGTTAGTTGAGCAGACAGTACGGCGCTGAGGCGCCAATCCCGGAGGTGTGCCCGCTGCGTGAAGACGATGAACGTCGTCTCCTGGACGGGTCCCCTCTGGGGAACAATCGTTTGAGAACGTGGATCCTGCCGACTTGATGCAGCGAGAGATCGAAACGCGAGCCCTCGGCCATTAGTAACGCTCAGCTCCACACATTACTGTGCTTCCACGTGCGTCCTATCAACCTGGTGATCTACCAGGGGCCTTACCCGGTTAACCCGGTGGGGAGTCTCATCTTTAGGCGAGCTTCGCACTTAGATGCTTTCAGCGCTTATCCCTTCCGGACGTCGGCTACGCGGCGCTGC
>JAFAWJ010000170.1 GCA_019242065.1 Chloroflexota bacterium | reverse complement strand
ACACTGGAAGCTTGCAAGCTTGGTGCTACTCGCCTGTCACTGGCCTTGATAGACCCTTGCACGAACGCCGAGTGGGTGTACTCTAGGTTGGTCCGCGCGCGGCCGTGGGGTCGCGAGAACTGCGGACCTGGGGGGACCCATGTTCATGCGGGTCACTCGTCTTACGCCAGCGGGGCCGATCGACGAAGCGCTTATCGCGCAGGCCGGGGAGCGTTTGGCCGCTGCCTACGGCTACATTCCGGGGTACCTCGGCTATTCAGTGATGCTGGACCGCGCTAACAACGAGGCGAACGTGGTCACGTATTGGACGGACGCTGAGTCGATGCTGGCCAGCGAGGAAGCCAGCAACGTCATACGCGAGCGCCTCACCAGCGAAGGCAACCAAATGCGGAGTGTCCGGCAGATGGAACTTGTGATCCAGGACAGCGTCACGCCGGCACGCAGCGGCAGCTTCGCGCGAATCAGCCACCTTTCTGTTTCACCTGAGCGGCTCGATGAACTCATCACGGAGACGAAAGAGGTTGGCGTTCCGGCTGTCAAGGGCGCGCCAGGCTTTCAAGCCTTTCTGGTGACGGCCAACCGTCAGACGGGCGAAGTAGCCGTCTCATCCGTGTGGGAATCTGCGGAGGCGCGCGAGGCAAGCAAGCAACCCATGAGTGCGCAGCGCCAACACACAATGGAGCACTTCGGCGCCACGTTCGAAGGCGTCGACAATTACGAGATCGTCGCGGTCGACGTCAGGCTGCCAGCGCCTGCCGCGCCGTCTTAGAGCGTAGGCTGCCGCCGCTACTTGAGCCGCGAGAGTGATGCGGGCGACCGGCGCAGGGTGCGCCTCGAGCCAACAGCCGAAGGCCTGCGTCGCCGGCGCGACGCGGAGCAGATCGAACGACTCATCGCCTCCGGCGGCGACCTTTTCGCCCGTTACGCGGAAGACGAACTACGCGTCCTCGAAGAACTTCATGGACCGCAGCGTCACGCTTTCGGAGCGGCACACTCAGCAGGTCAGGCGGCTTGGCCAGCCGGATCCGATGGAGGCTGAGAGTTGACCGCGGAATCGGCCACGCGCTCATCTTGCGTCAATCGACGGTTCACGTCCGCGTGAGACACAGATACGCGGCGGCTCGTTACTGCCAGTTCCCTGAAGCCTCGTACTCGCGTTGGCCGCCAGCCGCTCGCCGCCTCGAATGCCCTACGCTTCCAAAAGCTCCTCCTGCACCATCCCTCCTCATTCAAGTTCAACGGGCGCGATCGTACACGCAATCACGCGAGCGTGACCCTCCGAATATCCCAACTCCTGAGATATAGGTATCTCCTGGCCAACCCGGTAGACACATGAAAAACGGAGCGGAACATGGAAAGAGGGCAATCCATTCTTAGCGGAGGAATCACCCGTCGGACGGCTTTAGGGTTGCTCGCCTCCGGCAGCACCATCGCGTTGATGGCTGCCTGCGGGTCTGTTGCCACACCCGCGTCCAGCGCGCCAACGTCAAGCGCCCCGACCACGAGTGGAGCGCCCGCGAGCTCGGCCACATTGAGCGCGACGGCGTCAAGTGCGCCGGCGTCAAGCACGGCGGCCAGCAGCGCCGCCACGACCGCTGCCACGCTCAGAGTGGCGGTCGCCGACGTCGGCACCGAGAACATGGACGTCATCCTCGCTGCCCCCAATGCCACGGTGCTCGGCACTATTTACGAACCGCTGCTGACCTACAACGACAGCGGCGACCTGATTGGGAAGCTCGCGGAGAGCTGGGATCAGAGCGCGGACGCCCTGACCTGGACCTTCCATCTGCGCAAGGGGGTCACGTGGTCCAACGGCGACGACTTCACCTCGGCCGACGCCAAGTTCTCGATTGAGCGCTTCGTGTCCGCCGAGTCGCAGAGCGCTTGGTCGCCAATGCAGCGCCAGACGGTCGATTCGATCGATACGCCGGATCAGTACACCGTGATCGTGCACGCCAAGAAGCCGCCGTATCTGTTCTATCCGGACGACATCGCCGGCACGTGGATCATTTCGAAGAACTATTTCGACCAGGTCGGGTTGGCGGGGTTTCAGAAGCAGCCCTTGGGCACCGGGCCGATGATCCTGACGAACTTCACCGGGGGCTCCAGGGCGGAGCTCAAGGCCAACCCCAACTACTGGGGCAACAAATCCAACTGGGACAACCTGGTTCTGCTCAACACGCCTGAAGAGTCGACCCGTATCGCTATGCTGCAGCGCGACGAGGTGGACATCGCCCCTGTCTCCGCCGACAACGCGATTACGCTGCGCAGCCAGGGTTATGGACTGCGCCAAACCGTGGCGTCGACCACACCCGGCTACTGCACGATTGGCTACTGGATGCAGGACGGCGCAACGTCCGACGTGAAGGTGCGGGAGGCGATGGACATCGCCATCAACCGTCCGGAGCTGTGTGACCAATTATTCAGAGGGTTCGCCAAACCAGGCGCCGGAAATTTCGTGCTGACCGAGCTCCACTGGGGCTTCGACCCCATCTGGTATACAACCCAATACGAGCCCGACCGCGCCAAGCAGCTCTTGAAGGACGCGGGCTACCCGTCGAAGTTCTCGGACCCGGTCGTGAAGATGTTCTCCACGACTCACGCTGTCTGGGAGCCGGACCTGACCCAGGTCATCTCCGGCTACTGGGAAGCTGTCGGCATCCAGACACAGATCATCCCTATGGACTTCACGGCCATGAGGTCCGGCTGGACCTCAAGTGACCCCAAGTTGATGGGGGGCATCGCGTGGGGGGACTGGCCAGGAACCGGTGCCGCCGGCAACGAGCTTCCGGCTGAGCAGAACACCATGACGTCCGACGGGGCCAACGTCTGCGCTCATGACGCTGAACTGGACACGATGTTCGCGGACATGATGTCGACCGTCGACCCCGCGGAGCGGCTCAAGAAATGGCAGGCAGTGCAGCAGAAGGACTATACGCTGCACTCGGCGGTGGGCATCGCACGCGTATTCGATCAGTACGCGGTGAGCAAGACCGTCGGCGCCTGGAATGGTCCGACCTGGCTCGTTAATGGCTTTATCCTTGGCCTGCCGTGGGTTGAGCCCACCTGACTGAGCCTTCAAAACCGGACAATGAGCCGGGGAACCCGTCTGGAGCCGTAATCCTCGCTTGCCGCGTTCTTGAATGATGCTCAGCAGTGCTTATGCGGGGTAAGCGGAGATAAGCCAAAAATAGGTTCTTTCTGCGGTCGGGACGAGAATTTTGTTCACGCTGCGGGTACAAGACCAAGTGCAGCACAGAGGTGGTCGAGAGCGGCGTCGACCTCGCGAAAGGCGGCTTCGACAGGATTAGGATTACGGAGTGGACGGCGTGGTGGTTCGGAAGCGAGCGATTCTAGGTTCACCTCGTTCACGCCACGTTATGCGCTGCGCGCTGGACACCATCGCTCGAGCACTCACCGATGACCGCTGCGATGCGCTGAGCCTGGGCGGCCCTGCGCTACTCACACACCACCGCCATCCGCGCTCGTCTCGCCGAGCGTTACGCGGTCGCCACCGCGAACCAGCATCTGTCGGCGCTGCGCGGCGTGCTGAAGGAATGCTGGCGTCTCGGCTACGAAGCCGCCGAGTACCATCGCGCCGTCGACGTGCCGGCCGTGCGCGGCTCGGTGCTGCCACG
>JAFAWJ010000161.1 GCA_019242065.1 Chloroflexota bacterium | reverse complement strand
AGGCGTAGGAGAAAAGCTGCTTTATCGACGCGAGGGACAGGCCAACCTGGGGATCTCGGCATTGACCCAGTCGAAGAAGCGGTGCTGCCGTGGACGACGGGGCTGCGCGTGACGGGTGACTCGGCGGCGGGACTGCGCGTCTCGGGTCGCTGACGGTGGGTTGCCGCTTGCCGGGTGGCGGCGCTCAGTTCAGGCACAGGGCGCGTTTCCCTCCCGGGCCCCCCTGTGCCTGACCAGCCCGCGTGTGTGTCTTCAGTCCTTGGACGTCAGTCCAGAGTCCAGCAGCAGGCGAATACGAGCCCGTCACGGGCGTCACCAGAGTCGCCGGCGGCCCCGTGAGCTCAGCGCGGGCTGCCTCGCAGGGCGCCGATGGCGCGGAAGGGGAGCAGCAGCAGTTCGATCACCAGGTGGAAGGTGCCGGTGATGATGGCAAAGGTCAGCAGTAGCAGGCCGACGACGATGAACCCGACCGGACCGGCCACCAGCGTGGCCAGCACCAGCAGTAGCAGTGCAACGATCACGTGGCTTCGACGCACCGCTGACCCACCTTGTTGCACAAGAGCGTTGCACAACGCGCATGTCAATATGCAACTATCGCGGCGCGGCGAACGTAGTATGTGTGGACCGACACACAAGGAACCCTCGCCATGTACGACTATTCGCGCCGGACGCCCTACACCACAGACTACGGTGCCGACACCGCACTGGGGACGCAGCGGTCGGCGATTCTCAACCAGGTTCTCGGACTGCTCGGCTTTGCCTTTATCTTTACCGCCGCCGGCGCGGTGATCGGCCGCAGCCTGGGTCCGGGCGCCTTTTTCATCTCGGTAATCGGCAGTTTCGGCACTCTCATCGCCCTGCAGTTTTTGCGCGAGCGATCGCCGATCAACCTGGCCCTGCTGTACGGCTTCGCCACCTTCGAGGGCATGCTGCTGGGCTTGATCCTGGATGCCTACATCCGCGGCGGCATGGGCGGTGTGGTCGTCAACGCGGCCCTGACAACCGCGGCGGTGGCACTCGCCGCCGGCGCGTACGGCTACACCACCAAACGCGACCTGAGCGGCATGGGCGGCTTCCTCTTTATCGGGCTGCTGGGCGTGATCATCGCGTCGGTGGTCGGCATCTTCGTCCACGCGACGCTGCTGTATATCGGGATCTCGGCCGTGGCTGCCGTGCTGTTCACCGGTTTCCTGGTCTACGACCTGAACCGCGTCGCGGCGATGCGCGGTGCCACCGAAGGCATGACGATTCTGCTCGCGGTGCGGGTGTATCTCGACATCGTCAACCTGTTCCTGGCGCTGCTGCGCATCTTCGGCTTCGCCGCGGGCGGCGGTGGCAGCTCGCGCGACTAGCGAGCGAGCAACTGCTTAGTCCAGGACGCGCCGAAACTCGGCGATCGTCTCTGGCGGGACGCCGAGCGCCTCACTCACCGAGCGCATGACTTTGAAGGTCACGCGCTCGGTTTTTCCGGCTTCGAGCAGATAGATCGTGCTGAGCGCCACGCCGGCGGCGCGTGCGAGGTCGCGCTGGCTGAGGAGCTTGCGCTTTCTGAGCGTGGCCAGGGGCAGCGGCGGCGAGGCCCGATCCACGACGGCGCACTGTACCACCTGATCACGAGGGTTGCTGTCCGGAAAATGTATTGATTGTGTCCGGAATGTGCGGTACACTGAGTCTACGTAACACTCGTGGGCATCACTATCAGCGCCGACGACCCGCGCAGCATCCGCGCCATCGAGCTCGCCGCCGATGCCGCGAAATGGCGCACGTGCCGCACACCCGACGGCGAGGACGCCTTTGTCGTCCCCTCCCAATCGCAGCCGGATCGCACCTACGTCGTCACCAGCAGCGCGTGTGACTGTAGCGACTTCATCCGGGCCGCCGAGTCGGGGGCGCCGCGGGCCTGCAAGCACGTCCTGGCGGTGCGTCTGTATCGCGAGCTGGTCCGAGCTCAGCAGCTCGGATACCAGACCAATCCCCGGGCGGCGCGGCGTGCCCATTTGCGGCTGGTCAACTGAGCGCACGTAATTCCGCTCGATAGCCGCCGAATGGCGATACTGTTCGGGCGTTGACGACCAGAGCCACAGTCATTGTCGCCGGGCTGCTTGCCGTTCTGGGATCAGCGGTCTTTGTCTCAGACCTGAGCCGCGTTGTACGCCGAGTCCGCCATAACGACGAGGCGCACTACATCGTTCACCTTCTCGCCGGCCGCACCCTGAGCTTGTACCCGTGGACGGCGGCCATGGCAGACACTCAGTATGCGCGGGGCATGTACCACGCCCACACTCCTCGCGAGAAGGCGCTCCTGACAACCGCCAGGCCGTCGACGCTGCGCGAGCGCTTCGACGAGGCGCCGGTCGTTTTGAGCACAGTCGTGCGCCGCCTGGCGAGTTGACCGCCATGGATCGTGCAGC
>JAFAWJ010001127.1 GCA_019242065.1 Chloroflexota bacterium | reverse complement strand
GCTTCGTCGCACAGATAGCGGCGGCTGAGCAGCGCTCACCGTATCTGAAAGCCGTCTTCCCGTTCGGCACGCTGGACGACATGTACGATGCGGTCTGGCATCGCGGCGTGCTCAACTCCGGCTTCTTCTCGTCGTGGATGTCCCTGGTTGGAATCATGTCGCGGGTGCCCGACAGTTCCTGGGCGCAGCAAAGGTCTGAGCGGCCCAGACTTGAAAAAGATGATGTACGCCCACTACGCGGAGGCGCCTTTTGGCCGGCGTGGCAGGCGGCCGCGCTCACGCACAACGCCACGTGCGGATGACGCTGGTGGACAAAGGCGGTCGGTCGTGGCCCTGGCAGAGTATGCACGAAGAGGCGCTGGCTGGTACGACCACTGGCTCAAGGGCCGCGACACTGGCATCGCGGACGGACCGTCTGACGTGGGAGACCGAGCCGATGACCGAGCCACTGGACGTCGTCGGCGGTATCGAGCTCCAGCTCGACGCGGTGATTTCCGCGCTCGACACGGTCTGGATCGTGGTGCTCTACGACCTGGACGAAGCCGGTCAGTCCACTCCGCTCAGCGCGGGCTGGCTGCAGGCGACGCTGCGCGCCGTCGACGAGGCAAACAGCCAACCGGGGGCGCCCGTCATTCCTTGCCGCGAGCCTGCTCCGATACCCGTCGGCGATGTGGTGCGCTATCGCATTCCTATCGTGCCCAACGCGCGGCGCATCGCCCCCGGACACCGCCTCCAGCTGGTGCTTGCCAGTGAGGACGAAGGTAAGGGTGGTCCGACTGTGCTCGGCTTTACCCATACCTCCGTTGGCGAGTCGAGTCTCAACACCGTGCTTTCGTCGTCCCGCCTGCTGCTGCCGGTGCTCTCGTCGTCCAGACGATCTCCGGAGTTAGCCGATCGTGAGGTCAGCTAAACCTGTCTTATGTGTCGTCGGCTCCCAAGCCACTCACCACCTTGATGCTGTCCTCCACCTCCCTGTTTGGTGCGCTGGATTTCCTGTCGGCAGTTGGATGCCTGGTCGTTGCCGCCATGGCCTGGCGACGACGGCCGGCGCCCGGTGTCGGCACATTCATGTTCCTGACCGCTTCCATCGCGTGGTGGTGTCTCTGGCCGGCGGCGCAAGCGCTGAATCCGACGGCGTTGTCGGACTACACTCTGACCCGGCTCGCCTGGCTGGGCGTTGCACTCGCCCCGACTGCCTACCTGCTCTTTGGTCTGGAATATCTCAACACTGGTTTGCGTCTGCGTCTGGCGATGGTGCTGCTGCTCGCCCTCGAGCCAGGCATCATCATCGCCGCGGTGGTGTTGAATGACAAACTGCAGCTGCTGTGGATCACGTCCGCGACCAGTCACGCAGCCGGAATCGCCATCACCGGGCACGGCCCGCTGTGGAGTGTCCATCTGGTGTACAGCTACGCGCTCCAGGCCGTCACGTCGTTACGCTTCGGCCGGTTCCTCTTCGGCAGAAGCGGACGCCTGTACCGCAGACAGACGGTCTTGTTGCTCATCGCCTTGACCGTGCCATGGGCGGCCAACATCCTGGTGGTGGCGGGAAGGTCGCCGTTTGCGACCGACATTACCGCGCCGACGCTGGCAGTCAGCGCGATCGCTTTTGGCGTGGCAATGTTCTCTCAGCGGCTCCTCGACGTGATGCCCCTGGCACAGGCTGAGGTCTTTCGCAGTATCACCGATGGCATCCTCGTCCTCGATCGCGAACAGCGCGTCCTGGACCTGAATCCGGCGGCGGCACAGCTTGCCCAGGGGTCTGCTCTACAGGCAATCGGGCGGCCGCTAACGGCCGTCATGCCGGATCTGGCCAGCCAGCTAACGGGGGGCGCGAGCAACGAGATCGAGATCGAACGAGAGCCGGAGCGAACCGCCCGCGTCTTGCGTGTCCGCCGCTCTGAGCTGCGCGATCGCGCCGGTCGAACGTGCGGCGACATTGTGTTGTTGACGGACGTCACTGAGGAACGCCGCGTCGGCGAGTTGGAGCGGTCTCGTCAGCTGATGCTCGGGGCGCAGGAAGCGTTGCGGCAGGAGATCGCCGAGCAGCTGCATAGCAGCGTCCAGACCCGGCTGCTGCTGGCCGAGCTGCAGCTGACGCGCGCCATGGATCAGCTGCGCACGGATTTCTCGGGCGGGATGCAGCTCCTGGCAGATCTCGAAGACAAGCTGGATCACATTCGCGAGCGAGACGTCCGTCAACTCAGCCATCGACTGCATCCTTCAGTCATCGCCATCGGTCTTGGACCCGCGCTCGAGACGCTGGTGGCCGGTCAAC
>JAFAWJ010001075.1 GCA_019242065.1 Chloroflexota bacterium | reverse complement strand
CGACCAGGATGCCTTCTGGGACTACTTCCAGAAGCGCGGGGGCGTGAATACGTTCGGCTATCCCGTCTCGCAGACCTTCACGTTGCTCGGTACGCGCGTACAGATGTTTCAGCGACTGGTGATGCAGCTGCATGCCGACGGAAGTGTCGGCACCCTGAATCTGCTCGACGCGGGACTCCTGCCCTTTACCCACATCAACGGCAGTACCTTCCCGGCTCCAGATCCTTCTTTCGCGAGCCAGACGCCACCACCGACGGATCCAAACTATCTCTCGACCGTCATCCGTTTTGTCCAGGCCAACGCGCCCGACTCGTTTGACGGGCACCAGGTCAACTTCAGCCAGACGTTCTTCAACACCGTGCCCGTTGCTGGCGCCTTTCCCGATGGACCACCCGACGACGCCACGCCCTTGCTCGCAGGCTTCGACCTCGAGATGTGGGGATTGCCGACTTCGCCGCCAACCTACGATCCCACCAACCGGAACTTTATCTATCAGCGTTTTCAGCGCGGCATCATGCACTACGATGGCGGGTGCAACTGCACCCACGGGCTGCTGCTGGCGGACTATCTGAAGTCACTCCTGCTCAACCAGAACCTGCCAAGTGACCTGGCCGCCGACGCGCGCGGCAGTTCACTGCTGGCCCAGTGGGCCCCGGGCATGCCGTACGCCATGGCGCGGCCAGCCACCCTGGCGGGCACCGACCTGACCAATGCGTTCGTCAACGTCAGCGGAACTGTGCCACCGGCCGCTTCACAGGCCAACACCCAGGCGGCGAGTGCACCGGTGGCCTCGGCGCCCGTGCCGACCGCGGTTCCGGTGCCGGTCATCAATCTGCAGGACGGCTACGACATGTCGTTCCCGCAGTGTGGCAAGACGCTGCCCAGCACCTTTGCGTTCACCATTCTGGGCGTCAACGGCGGCCGCGCCTTCGACTTCAATCCGTGTCTGGCCAGCCTGATGAGTTGGGCGCTGACCAGCCCTCCGCCGCCCGTCTCGACACAGCAGCCGCGTGTCTCGTTGTATCTGAATACGGACAATCCAGGGCCTGACGACCCCGGGGGGCGCTGGCCCGCCGCAGGCGTAAGCCAGCCGCGAGCCTGCGATGGGTCCGCCAGCGTGGACTGCGCCTACGACTACGGCTGGTACGCCGCCCAGGCGGCCCTGACGCGGGCAGGCAATAACGCGACCAGTCTCCCCTGGTGGCTGGACGTCGAGACCAGCAACACGTGGTCAGGCGATGTCAGCAGCAACAGCGCCGTGCTCCAGGGAGCTGTCGCACTGCTCAAGTCCTCGAACGTCGCGGCTATCGGGGTCTACTCGAGTCCGCGGCAGTGGGGGCAGATTACCGGGGCAACCACCCCGGATTCACCCATCAACCAGCCGTTTACCAACCTGTACAACTGGCTGGCGCGCGCCCACACCGCCGACGAGGCGCCCACGCTGTGCTCACACACCTTTACGGGCGGCCGCGTGAAACTGGTGCAGTACCCGCTCAACGGGTTCGACGCCGACTACGCGTGCTTCTGATTGTCTGATCCGATCGCGAGAATCGCGCGTATGTGAGGGTGTAAGGAGAAACCTGACACCCATGCACTTCCGATTTGTCGCGGTGCTCGCCGCCCTCGCCCTGATGGTGCTGACAATCGTTCCCGCCTTTGCCTCGACCGGCTACGCCATCGGAGGTTGATCCGCGGTAACCGCCTTAGCCTGTGTAGGCGACGTGATACAGGACGCCCGCCTGGTCGTCCGACACGAGCAAGCTGCCGTCCGGCGCCACCACGACGCCGGCCGGTCGGCCCCAGCGCGACCCATCCGCTTGTTGCCACCCCGTCGCGAAGTCGAGCGCGGCGACGGGCTGTCCGCCATCGAAATGCACGCGGATCAGCTTCGGCTCGGCCGGCGGCGTGCGATTCCACGAACCGTGCTGGACCACGAACAGGTCGTTGTCATAATCCGAAGGAAACTGCTGTCCGGTATAGAACGCCAGCCCAAGCGGTGCACTGTGCGCCTGAATGGCCACCGTTGGCGGCGTGATTCCCGAGCAGTCCGCGCCCGGCGTCTGAGGCACGGCATTCGGCGGCTGGCACGTGGGCCAGCCAAAATTCTCACCCTGCTGGAGGATCGTGACGAGGTCCGGCGGGATCTCGTTGCCCTGATTGTCACGCTCGTTGACGGTGGCCCACAGCAGACCGCTGCCGGGCTGGAACGCCAGGCCCACCGGATTGCGGGTGCCGTACGCGAAACGCTGGTAGTCCGTCCCATCCGGGGCATATTGCGAGACGGCGGCGCGACGCGGATCGGAGTCATTGCAGATGTTGCACGACGAACCGACCCCGACGTACATCATGCCATCTGGCCCGAAGGCGACCGTGCGCGTGCTGTGGCCGCCGGTGGGCAAGTCCGGCACGACGACCTCGCGAGCGCCCGGATCGCCGGCGGGATCATAGGTATACCGACTGATCGCCGTCGTCTCGCCGACGTACAGGTAGCCGTTGAACAGCGCGACGTTCGAGGGCGCATTCAGGTTCGAGAGCAGCGGCGCTGGCGGCTGTGCAGAGGTGGCGATCGAGCCGCCAGCGGCCGGGTAGCGGTACACGTTGCCTGTGCCGGCGTCGGCGACCAACAGGTTGCCCGCGGCGTCGAAGGCCATGAAGCGTGGATTGCGGAGTCCGCTGGCCACCACTGTAGCCGAGAATCCATGCGGCAGTGCCAGCGACTGGTTGGAGCCTCCCAGCGGTGAGGCCGCCAGCGGCGCGCTATTCGCCGCCGCGTCGGCCGTGGCGACGTTGTTTGCCACCAGCTGAGGCCCGGCGCTGCTGGCTTGCTGCGCGTAACCCGTGCTGATCGAAGCCAGGGCCATCAGCAGGCCAATCACCAGCCTTCGCATAAAACAGTCTACCGTGCCCGTCGCCACGTCACAGTACCGTCAGCGCCGCCCGCGGCGCCGCCGCTGCGGTACGCTGGCCGAAACGCAGACCTGGAGCACAGAGGACGCATGTTTACCCGATTGGTCGTCCCGCTGGATGGCACCCGCGAGGCCAATATCGCCGTGCCGCACGCGTTGCGCATGGCGCGCGTCTCCGGCGGCGCGGTGACGCTGCTCCGCGTCGTCTCGCACGCGCGAGATACCGCCGAGGCACAGACGTTTCTCGACGACGTGCAGCGTCAGTACGCCGCTCCGGACCTCACGATCGACACGGCGGTGCGAGAGGGTGGCGATGCGGCGGCCGCGATTCTGGCCGAAGTCAAGCAACGCGACGCCAATCTGGTCGTCATGCGCACGCGCGGTCGGTCGGGTTTGACGCGGGCGGTGCTTGGCAGCGTCGCGGAAAAAGTCGTCAGGCAGAGTCCAACACCGGTGTTACTGCTGCCACCTGCCGACCAGTCCGAAGCTTCGGACTCAATTACGTCGATGCTGGTTCCAGTCGACGGCTCGCCCGGCGGCTCGCTGGCGCTGGGTATCGCCGGCGAGTTGGCACGCCAGTCGCACGCCAGTTTGCAGTTGCTGCAGGTGATTCAACCGGTTCCTCCCTATCAGTCCAGCGCGATGCTGATGTACGGTCCAATGGAACTTGATTCGGCGTGGAACGAAGATGCCGTCTCGGCGGCCGAGGCCCACGTCCATGCGTTAGCCAACCGGTTGACAGGCAGAGGCCAGGTTGCCCGGGGCGAGGCGCTGATGGCGAACGAAGTGCCCGAGGCGATCATCGCCAACGCCGTGGAGCACGGCTGCGACCTGATCGTGATGAGCTCGCACGCCCACACCGGGGCGGCCCGCGCCTTCATTGGTAGCGTGACCGATGCCGTCGTCAGGTCAGCGAAGTGCCCGGTGCTGGTGATCAGGCGCGAGCCCGAAGGCGACGCGGAGTAGAAGTCGCGACTCGCTGCGCCGGCGGTTCAGCGAATACGTTTCTCTAACAGCTCTGGGTCAGGTACGACGATCAATCCACGCTCTCGACGGATCAATCCATCCTGCTCGTACAGCACCAGACACTTGTTGACGCTTTCGCGGCTGGCGCCCACCATGCCCGCCAGGTCCGACTGGGTGAGTCGCAGCGTGATGCGCGTGCCGTACGCGACCGGTTGGCCGGCCGTCGTGCACAGCCGCAGCAGGACTCGAGCGAGTCGCGCGGGGACGTCGAGTAGGGTCGCGTCCTGCACCAGGTCGTTGTCATTGCGCAGCCGCCGACTCAGGACTTCCAGCAGATGCAGCGCGATCTCGGGACGGGTGACAACGAACTGCAGGAAATCATCCCGCCGCAGCAGCAGAAAGTGGCACGCATCGACCGTGACCGCGTCGCTGGAGCGCGGCAGGCCGTCCAGCAGGGCGAGCTCACCGAAGAATTCGCCTGGACCCAGAAGCGCCAGGGTGACCTCCCGACCATCGGAAGAGGTCACCCCGATCTTCACCATGCCCGACTTGATGATGTACAGGCGATCGCCCGCGTCGCCCGCCATGAACACCCTCTGGCCGCCGCGATAGGCGCGTTCCTGAACGAGCCTCGCCAGCGCACTACGGTCGGCCGCCGAGATGCTCGCGAAGAGCGATACCTCGGCGAGCCAGTCCGCGACGCTGGCCGAGTTTGCGAGTCCAACCATCGACGTCGCCTTGACGATACCCCGAACCCGCGGTGGCCGCCGTGGGGCTGGTGGTACGGCCAGCCGAGGGCGGGGTCGACGCCCTCGTCTTTCTGTTGGTCTCGGCCAGCTACGACGCCCAGCAGGTGACCATGCCGATCGGCGTCCGTGTAAAAAAGGGTCATGAGCGACGACGGCGCCAGCACCCCCGACGGCGTGCTCGACCAGTTTCGTCAGGCGTGGAATGCCGGCGACGCCGTCGCCTTTGGCCAGTTGTTTACCGAAGATGCAACCTACGTGATCTTCAGGGGTGACGTGATGGTCGGTCGCGAGGCGATCCAGCAGGCGCATCATGAGGTCTTCACACGCTGGCAGCCCGGCACGCAGCTGATCGTCAAACGCCTTCACGCGCGCCAGCTCGACGCGCATACGGTCGTGCTCCTCACGATCGGCGGCATCGGGAGCGGCGCGATCGAGTTCGACAAGTTCCAGACCGTGACGCTGGTCCGTCGCGAGGGCCGCTGGCTCATTGCGGCGTTCCAGAATACGGAGATGAGCGAGCAGTCCCGCCAGCGCTATGCTCCTGGCTGAACACATCCGGCTTCTTCGATGCCGCTGCCACGCTCGGTCGCTCGCTTCAATCGTCGCGTCACCAATCGGCTGCTCGGTCCCCTGGCCCGGTGGCTGCCGTACTTTGGCGTCATCATCCACCGCGGCCGCAACAGTGGCCGCGAGTACCGCACGCCTGTCAACGTCTTCCGACGCCCGGGCGGGGTGATCGTCGCCCTCACCTACGGTCCACAGTCGGACTGGGTGCACAACGTGCTGGCTGCCGGCGGCGCGACGCTCGAGACAAAGGGTCGTCGCGTTCGACTTCGCGACCCACGTGTCATTCACGACGAAACGCGGCGAGCCGTACCAGGCGTCCTCCGCGTCGTCGGCAAACTCGGCGGTGTGTCCGACTTCCTCGACCTCACGCTGGTGGACCCGTAAGCCACCCTGTTTCAAACAATCAATGCGCAAAATGGGGACCGCTGAGTATCCTTGCGGGACCAAAGCGGATCTGAGGGTGGATGGTCGCTCGATGGCGATGGATGGCGTAAAACGGCGTGATTTTCTTCGACTGGCTACCGGCACCGCACTGGTAGCGCCAGGGCTTATCGCGGCCTGCACTGCGCCGGCGCCGTCGCCTGGTCCAACGAGCGTGACCTCGGCAGCCGGCGCGGCGCCCGCGCCAACCAGTGCGGGCGGCGGTGCTGCCGCGGCGGCGCCCAAATCCAGCGGAGCCCTGCCCAGTTACATGCCGCTGCAAAACGGGCCCAAGCCCGACTATGCCAGCGCGGGCCAGCAGTATGAAGACGGGTGGGACAACTATCCCATGCCGCCCATCCAGGCCTGGACCAAGGACCCGCCTGGGCTCGGAAGCACGATTACCGCGTTCTCCAACGCGTACAACCCACCGTCGAATCCGGTCGACAACAACCCGGCCTGGCAGGAAGTCAACAGACAGCTCAACGCCAACGTCAACTTCACGGTGGTGGCCCCCGGCGACTATCCGGCCAAGATGGGCACCATCATGGCCGGCGACGACCTGCCGGATGTCATGCTGTTTCCCGGCGGCCTGAATGTCATTCTGACCGGCGGCACGGGTACGACCAATCTGCCCGCCTTCCTGCAGAGCAAGTGCGCGGACCTCACGCAATTTCTCGCCGGGGACGCCATCAAAGACTATCCGTACCTGGCTGCCATTCCGACCTACGCCTGGAAAAACTCGGGCTCGGCCGTCAACGGCCACCTGTACATGCTGCCGATCCAGCGTTACGTGCCTGGCACGGCACTCTTCAAGAACACGACGTATTACGACCAGGAGATCGGCGCCGGCTACGTCCCCAAGGATGCCGACGACCTGAAGCGGGTGTACCAGCAGCTCAACCGCCCCCAGGAAAACCGCTGGGCCACCGCCGCCTACCAGAACACCGGCCTGCACATCCTGTTTTATTCCGCGCTGTGGGGGGCCCCCAACAACTGGGCGCTAGACGCCAGCAGCGGCAAGCTCGTCAAGAACTTCGAGGCTCCCGAGTTCAAAGCCGCGGTCGGCTACGCGCGCGACCTGTTTGCTTCGGGGCTGTATCACCCCAGCTCGCTCAACTATGCGGATATCAACGCCGCGCGCCTGGACTTCGTCGCCGGTCGTTTTGCCCTGTACCCCGAGGGCTTCGGCCAACCGTGGCAGGACTTCTGGCGACGCGGGCTGAAAAACAGTCCGCCCTACAACTTCATTCCGCTGCCGCCGTTCGCTGCGCAACAGGGTGGCAAACCCACCCACTTTCTTGGCCCAGGCTTTTTGTCGACCAACGCCTTCAAGAAGGGCAGCGACGATCGCATCAAGGAGCTGCTGCGCGTCTTCGACTATCTGGCCTCGCCCTTTGGCTCGCAGGAAGACCTGTTGTTGCAATACGGGATCAAAGACCAGGACTACACGCTCGACGACAGCGGCAAGCTCACGCTGAACGACCGCAGCAATCAGGACGCGAACTACGTCAACTGGAAGTACCTGATTCAGCATCCGCAGGTGATGTACGTGCCGGATATCCCTGGCTACGCCAAGGCCGAGTACGACGCCGAGCACGCGCTGGTGCCAGCCGGTATTTCCGACCCGACGCTCGGGTACTACTCCGCGACTCTGGGCAGCAAGGGCGCCGTGATCAACCGCACGATGATGGACGGGATTACCGACATCATCGCCGGCCGTCGCCCCCTCGACGATTACGACGGGCTGGTCAAGGACTGGGCCTCAGGTGGCGGCGACCAGATCCGCAAAGAGCTCAGCGACGCGATGGCGCAGAACAGCTCCTCCTGAGCCCACGCCCCGGCGAGCTCAGATCGGCGCTGGAGCGCCGCGCGTGGCCAGCCAGTCTTGCGCTTCGGCGTACGCGGTGTCGAGCGCACCAGAGATGACATCGCTGCCGGGCACGACATTGCCGCGGCCGACGCGCTCCCGCAGCCCGCTCCGCTCGAAGCCTCGGCGCAGAACAGAATCAGCGACAGTCCGGCGCCGCGCAGGATGGCGTCCTGCAAAGGGAACTGCGTCGTGGCCAGGAAGGTGGCGACCATGGCTACCGTCGGCAGCCGCGCCGTCCGCGACACGAGCAAGATGTCCTCGCGCCGGCCCCACAGACTCGCCGCCGATCACGAAAATCAGTCCGCCACTGACGGGCATGGGAATCAACTCGGCCAGCGGGCCGAACAGCAACACCAGCAGCGGCAGCCACAGCCCAGCGAACATACCCGACCAGCGACTCTGGGCGCCGGCGCTGGTCGCCACCCCCGTGCGGGACAACGAGTCGCCCACTGGCAACGCCTGAAACCAGCCGCCGACCAGGTTGGCCAGCCCCTGGCCCAGAAATCGCCGCAGGCGCTCGAGCGGCGCCCGTCGGGATTGGG
>JAFAWJ010001035.1 GCA_019242065.1 Chloroflexota bacterium | reverse complement strand
CCAGCCCGACGAGGAGTTCGGGCAGGCCGAACGTGGCCCGTTCCGTAGCCAGGACATAGTCGCAGGCCGCGGCCAGCCCGAGGCCACCACCCAGCGCCTGGCCATCGACGAGAGCCACGGTAGGTTTGGGGCTTGCGCGAAGGGTGTGCAGGCACCGCGCCATGGCAGTTGCACCGCCGACAGCTCTTTCACCTTCGGCGACCATACCGAAGTCCATCCCGAGACAGAACACGCCGTCCGTCTTTCCCAACAGCACGATTACGCGGATCCCATCGTCAAGCATCGCCTCCTGCACCGCGCGCGTGAGGGCATCCAACCGACCCGCGTCGAGCGCTTCGGGGACGTGCAGACGTACCGCGGCAGCCATCAGCTCCGTGCGTACTGGCGCTCGAAGTTGTCGGCGCCACACAAAATCAGGTAGCCGTTACCTCGGTAGTGCCGATCGAACCAGCCGCCGAAGCCGTCGAAGCTCACCCTGAACGTGGACTCATCGGTGAAAGCGAGTCGCGTGTTTTCCGCTTGCTCGTACTCCCAGAGCGTGAGTTGGTGGCGAGCATCGAGAAGCGCGTCGACACCCGCCGCCCGGGCGACCTCAGCTGTCTGATCGGAGGCAAGTCCGCTGTAGAACTCGGCGCAGCAACCTGAGCCGAACGCGAAGATCCCGATTCGCTCGCCGGATTGCAATGGATGCGAGCTATCGGCCGCGGCGAGGCCGAGCATCGCGGCGAACGTGCTCGATCCATACGTACCTCCCATGCGGCGTGTGTAACGGAGCGCCGGCAGTGAACGACGCGCGAAATGCTCCCAGGCTTCTGCCTTGCCGACCGAGCGCTGAAGTCCCAGGAGGGCTTTGTGGGCGCGGAAGGTGATCCCCCCGAACGGCACGTGGTACACGTTGCGTGAAAAGTATTCGTCGAACTGGACGTCTTCACCCGTGAGGCACCTCACTCGAGTGACGTAGTTCTCGTAAGCAGCTTGAAGTGCCTCCATGTACGTGACCAGGCTGATATCAGCGTGGCCAATCTCCAGACGCGACGTGGGGCGCAGAAGATCGGTGACCTCCTGGCTGTAGTAGCCGTTCTTGCCAGGCTCGATCTCGAGGAACCGCGGTTGCCTGGAGACCAGCATCGCGGCTGCCCCGGCACCCAGCACAAACTCCCAGGGCTTCCCCAGATTGGTACGACTCTGGTCCGTGGTGATAACGAGTGCCTTTGCCTCGCCAGCCAACCCCGAAGCGACCCACGCCAGCGCCATTTGCAGTGCGCCTGTTCCGGCGTAGCACGCGTGCTTGATCTCAAAGTTTCGACAACGCGGACCCAGCCCAAGGAAGCGGTGCACCCATGCACTGAGCGGTTTCTCATAGTCGAGGCCACTCTCGCTTGCCACGATGAGGAGCTCGATCGAGCCGCGGTCGTCGTCCGTGAGCATCGGCATCGCCGCGTTCACGGCCATCGTGACCGGGTCTTCCCAGGGCGGATTAACCGACCGTTCGTCCACGAGCATCGTGTTGTGGATGTATTCCGGATCTTGACCGCGTGCCTCACACAGCACGTCCATATCCAGCGCCAGACTGCATGGGTACAGATGCAGCTTCTCAATACCGACTCGCGGCGCGGTCATGGTGCCCAATCCAGCCCGCCTGTGACTGAGATAGCCTGACCGGTAACAAAACGCGCCGCGTCCGACAGAAGGAATAGGACCAGGCCGGCCACCTCATCACGCTCCCCCAACCGCCCAAGGGGGCACAAGCGGACCCACTGGTCCTTGATCGAGTCCGCCATGGTGCGTTGCGTCATTTCCGTGTCGAAGAACCCCGGGATCACGACGTTGCTGGTGATTCCCCTCGATCCGTACTCGCGCGCGAGCGTGCCTGAGAGTCCCAGCAGCCCCGCCTTGCTCGCCGCGTAGTTGGCCATTCCGGACATGCCATGGCAGCCCACGGACGAGATCATGACGATTCGGCCGCCTCCATTCGCGAGCAAGGTTGGAAGGAATTGTCGACAGACGTAGAACGTTCCCGTGAGGTTTGTATCGATCACCAGTTGCCAATCCTCGTCGGACATCATCGCGGCGAGTCCATTGGCGTTCACTCCGGCGTTGGCTACTACGGCGTCGATGGTCCCGAACTCGTCGGTAACCAGGTTACCCACGCGCTCGACAGCAGCGGAATCACGGACGTCCAGTTGATACGCCGAGCACCGTCGTGTCGGATCGATGCGGTTGGCCTCGGTGACGACAGCCTGGGCTTCTTGCTGACGCTGGAAATAGGTGAATGCAACGTCGTGGCCCTGCCTGATCGCCGCGTGAACGATGCCTGCGCCGATGCCACGCGAGCCGCCAGTGATGAAGACGATCATGCGCCATCCCAACGGCGCAAGAGCGACACGCAATTAATCCCACCGAAGCCGAAAGAGTTTTTGAGCAGCGTCCGGACCTCATGACGTGTTGGGGTGCTACGAGCGCACACGTCGATGCCGGTGACGGCGATTTGCGGATCAAGCTCGTCCACGTTGATCGAGGGATGCAACTGACCAGCATTCATCTGCAGAATCGCGGCGACCGTCTCGACCGCCGGAGCAGCCCAACACGTGTGGCCCAGCAGAGACTTCGGAGCGTTTACTTTCAATCGCTGTGCGTGGTCACCGAATACGCGCTCAAGTGATGCGATTTCGGTGAGATCCCCGAGCGGGGTTGACGTGGCGTGCGCGCTGACAAAATCGATCTCGTCGGGTGTCACGCCGCAACGCTTCAAGGTGCGTTCGATCAGGCGCGCCTGTCCGTCGGCCGAGGGCTGCGGCAAGTGGTTGCCATCCGAGTTTGCCTCGACACCTAGCACCTCCGCGTAGATCCGCGCGTCGCGCCGGACGGCGTGCTCCAGGTCTTCCAGCACCAGGACCGCGGCTCCGTGCGCGGGAACAAACCCCTCACGTGCGTTGTCGAATGGTCGGCTCGCTGCCGCGGGGCGATCGTTGAAATTCTCGTAGCTGATTGCCCCCATGAGGGCCATCGCGTGCAGGCTCGGGGGAGCGAACTCCAGGGCGGAGCCAACCACGACC
>JAFAWJ010001020.1 GCA_019242065.1 Chloroflexota bacterium | reverse complement strand
TGCACGACCTCGATCACCAGCACGGCCAGCGTCTTGGCGGCGACCAGGCTAGACCGCGGCAGGGGCGAGCCAAGCAGTCGCTTGAGCGCCCCGTAGTAGCGCTCATATGCGGTGGCGATGCCCAGGCTGACCATGCTGGTCGACATGACGGCCAGGGCCAGGAGGCCGGGCACCAGGAAGTCAGGCGGGTTGGAGGCGACGGCGCCAAAGAAGACGAGCAGGACGATGGGGACCACGACGGTGATGAGCAAGCTCTCCCCGCGACGTAGGGTCAGAGTGAGCTCGATGCGGAACTGGGCGAGAAGCGCACGCATATGTTCTTGTGAGTGTTTAGTTTCCCAAACTTGCGCCACAATGGGCGCCAATGGCCGAGCTGTCCCCCGAGAGCGTGCGCCTGATCCTAGGTGTCGAGGTCGACGACCAGGCCGTGGCAGCGCTGGTCAGCTGGTACGCCAACCTGTCCAGCGGCGTAGCCGCTTTCCCGGCGGCTGACCTCAAGGCCGTGGAGCCGCCCCTGCGCTCGACCCCAGGTCCCACCGCGTGATCACCGATCTCGACATCACGCAGCTTGCCCCGCTCGTGCAAAAGCGCGAGGTGTCCGCCACCGAGGCTACGCGCGCCTATCTCGAGCGCATCAAGCAACTAAACCCGCGGCTGAACGCCTACATCGCCGTGACTGCCGAGCAGGCCCTGCAGCAGGCGCACGCAGCCGACGCGGAGATGGCTGCAGGCAGCTACAGGGGCCCGCTTCACGGGGTGCCCATCGGCATCAAGGACCTCTTCGACGTCAGTGGTGTCGCCACCACTTTCGGCTCGACCATCCTCAAAGACAACCTGGCCGACCAGGACGCCGCCGTCGTCGCGAAGTTGAAACAGGCCGGCGCCATCATCCTGGGCAAGCACAACCTGCACGAGTTCGCCTTCGGCATCACCAGCGAAAACCCCCACTTCGGCGCCGTCCGCAACCCGTGGAACACCGATCGGATCCCCGGCGGCTCCAGCGGCGGCACCGCCTCGGCGGTGGCGGCCGGCCTGTGCGCCGCGGGCATCGGCAGCGACACCGGCGCTTCGATTCGTGCCCCGGCCAGCTTCTGCGGCGTTGTAGGCTTGAAGCCGACGTACGGGCGCGTCAGTCGGCACGGCGGCCTGCCGCTGGCGTGGTCGCTCGACCACGTGGGACCAATCGCCCGCTCGGTGGTCGACTGCGCGCTGATGCTGCAGGCCATCGCCGGCCACGACGCGTCCGACCCTGGCAGTGCCCAGGTGCCCGTGCCCGACTTTTCGGCACACCTCACCAGCGGCGTGAGCGGCCTGCGGATCGGCGTCCCGCGCGAGTACTTCTGGGACGTCGTGGAGCCTGACGTGGAGCGCCTGGTGCGCGATGCGATCGAAGTCTTTGCGGGCCTTGGCGCACGCGTGGAGGAAGTCAGCTTGCCGCACGTGGAGCATGCGCAGGTGGCCGGCAACGTGATCATGAGCACCGAGGCCGCTGCCTGGCATGCCACCTGGCTGCGTGAGAGGCCCGACGACTATGGCGCCGACGTCCTGGCGCGCATTCGCGGCGGCCAGTTCATCCGCGCGGTCGACTACCTGGCCAGTCAGCGGATGCGGACGCTGATCCAGGCTGACTTTGCGGGCGCCTTCGAGCGCGTGGACGTCGTGGTCGCGCCGACGGTGCCACTCGTGGCGCCGGAGATCGGCCACACCCTGGAGCCCAGTGGGCCGCTGCATGTGGCGCCACGGTCGATCGCGAATCGCGCGACGGTGCCGTGCAACCTGACGGGCATGCCCGCGATCAGCGTCCCCTGCGGCTTCAGCGACGGCTTGCCCGTGGGACTGCAGATCATGGCCCCCGCGCTTGCCGAGGCGCTGGTGCTACAAGTCGCCGCCGCGTACGAGGCGGCCACCGCCTGGAGAAAAGTCAGCCCGCCGCTGAGTTGACGGCGGCCGCGCTCGAGGCCAGCAATTTGCGCATGCGCTCTACAGCATCTTCGATATTCGGCAGGCTATTGGCATAGCTGAAGCGGATAAAGCCCTCGCCGTAGTTGCCGAACGCCGTCCCTGACAGGCACGCCACGCCGGCTTCCTGCAGCAACCGATCCGCCAGCTCGCGACTGGGTATGCCTGTCGAGGTGATGTTCGGAAACGCGTAAAACGCCCCGTCGGGCTCCAGACAGCGCACGCCAGGCAGCTGATTGAGTCCCGAGACGATCGCCGCGCGCCGCGCGGTGAATTCGTCGAGCATGCGCTCGACGGCATCCTGCGGCCCGTCGAGCGCGGCGATGGCCGCCTCCTGCGCGAAGCTCGCGGTACAGCTCACGGAGTTCGAGATGAGCCGCTCGACGTGGGGCACAAGCTCGGGCGGAAACACGCCGAAGCCTAGCCGCCAGCCGGTCATGGCCCACGTCTTGGACCAGCCGTCGAGAATGATGGTGCGATCGAGCATGCCATCGAACGTGGCGATCGACTCGTGGCTGCCGGAGTACAGCAGACGCGAATAGATTTCGTCGGACAGGACGACGATGTCGCGTTCGCGGGCAACGTCGGCGATGACCTGCAGGTCGGCGTGGGTGAGCACGCTGCCGGTGGGGTTGTGGGGTGAGTTGATGATGATCAGGCGGGTGCGGTTGGTGACCCGGCTGCGGAATTCTTCGGGGTCGAAGCGGAAGCGGTGCTCCTCGCGCAGCGGCATGGCCACGGGGGTGCCGCCGACGAAGCGGGCCATACTTTCGTAGATAGGAAAGCCCGGATCGGGATACATCACCTCGTCGCCGGGGTTGACCAGCGCCAGGATAGCGAAGAACATGATCGGCTTGCCGCCTGGCGTGATCACCACCCGCTGCGGGTCGATGTCCAGGCCGCGCCAGCGCTTGAGATAGCCGGCCACCGCGGTGCGCAATTCGGGCAAACCCGCGCCCGGGCCGTAATGGGTCATGCCTTCTTCGAGCGCCTGCTGCGCGGCGGCGACGATGTGGCCTGGTGTGTCGAAGTCTGGCTCGCCGATCTCCAAGTGGATGACCGATCGCCCCTGCGCTTCCAGCGCTCGGGCTCTGACGAGCACCTCGAAAGCGGTCTCCTGCCCGATGTGGTTCATGCGCTCGGCGGTCTTGATGGCCATCGACAGCCAAGGGTACTCGGTTGAATTGGGACGCCGGTAAACCTCTTCCGGTCGAGACGCCCGCCGGTTATTATCGACTCGAACAAATGAGCGAGCGTCGGGGTCTCAAGTACATCTGGCGGACCGTCCCCCGCGCACCCGCAACGCTCTTCGCGGACGTCCAGGACGTCCACCCGGCCATGGTCCAGGTCATGTTCACCCGCGGCCTGTCCCAGCCCGATCTGTGCGAGGACTTCCTGGCCGGCGTCTGTCGCGATCCCGACGATCCCGAGCTCCTCCAGGACGTGCCGCGCGCGGTCGAGCGCCTGGTCACCGCCCAGCGCACGCGCGAGGCGGTCGCCGTCTTCACCGATTACGACGCCGATGGCGTCAACTCTGCCGCCGTGCTGGCCACCGGCTTACGCATGGTTGGCATCGAGCCGCGCATCCGTCTGCCCAATCGCTTCGTCGACGGCTACGGACTCACGCCGCCGATTGTCGACGAGCTGGCCGACGGCGGCGCCCGCGTCATCATCACCGCCGACTGCGGCTCCACCTCGCACGCCGCGGCCGATCTGGCTCGGCAACGCGGCGTTGACCTGATCATCACCGACCATCACCAGTGCCCTGACGTGCTGCCCGACGCGTACGCCCTGGTCAATCCCTGGCGACCGGATTGCGGCTACCCGTGCGACTACCTGTGCGGCGCCGGGGTGGCCTTCAAACTCGTCCAGGCGCTCGCCGACGCGCTGCTGCCCGACGGCCGCGCCGCCATGGAGCCCCTGCTCGACCTGGTAGCCGTCGCTACCGTCGCCGACATCATGCCGCTGCTGGGTGAAAATCGGCGCCTGGTGCTGGCCGGCCTCAACATCATGAACGCCTTTCCGCGACCGGGCGTGCGTGCCTTGATCGAAACGTCGGGCCTCAAACCCGGGGACGTCGACGCCGCCGCCCTCGGCTTTCGCGTTGCGCCGCGCGTCAACGCCGCCGGTCGGTTAGACGATCCCAATATCGCCTATCGGCTGCTGATGGCCGACACCTACGAGGAGGCCTTCGCCCTGGCCGCCGAGGTCAACCGCCTCAACGAGGAACGCCAGGTGCTGACGCGTGCCTTCGAAGTCGAGGCCCACGAGCTGGTGCAGGCGCAGTTCGAGTCTGGCGAGTACGCCCTGGTGTGCGGGGGCGACGACTGGCCGGGTGGCATCGTCGGTCTGGTCGCCGGCAAGCTGGCCCAGGCCTACAACCGCCCGACGCTCGTGTATCGGCGCAGCGACGGGATGGTCAGCGGCTCGGGGCGCAGCATCCAGGGCTTCAACCTGCTTTCGGCGTTGCAGGCGTGTGACGACGTCTTCGATCGCTACGGCGGCCACCAGGCGGCGGCGGGCTTCTCGTTGCAGGCCGAGCGGCTCGACGAGCTGGTCGAGCGCTTCCAGCTCGCCGTGCGCGAGTCGCTGCCGCCGGAGCGCCTCGAGCCGATCTTGTGGATCGACGGATATTTGAAGCCCGAGACCATCTGCTACGACTTTGCCCGCTCGCTGGAGCGCCTGGCGCCGTTCGGGGCCGGCTTCCAGTACCCGACCTTTGCGGCCAAGGGGTTGCGGTTGACCGAGAGCCGCCAGCTCGGCGCCGACGGCCAGCATTGGCGGGCCCGCTTCCGCGCGTTCGGCAACGTGCCGGTGGAGGCCGTGTTCTTTGATCACGGCCAACTGGCGCGGCAGTTCCAGGTGGGGCAGAGTCTGGACGCCGCGTTTCGGCTCAAGCGCTCGCGGTGGGACGGGTACTGGAAGCTGGAGATGGAGCTGCTCGACGTCGCGGCGGCCGCGTAATACCCAGGGGGACGCATGCGTTTGAGCCCCCGATCGCGCGAAGCGCTGGTCGCGGTGGCGTGTATCGCCTTCGTCGGCTGGTTCCTGATGAAGTTCCACATGGACACCGCCAACGACAGCGAGACCCAGGCCTACGTCGCCTCGCTCATCACCAGCGCCACGACCCACAGCCTCTCAACCGACGCCGCCGGCCAGTACGCGGCCCTCGCGCCCTACCTCATGTGGCCCGTCACCAGCCTGCTGCAGCCCATCACGGGCGCCTATCTGATCCGCGGCCTGGTCGCCGCCCTGCTCGTCTTCGGCATCGCCCTGAATGCCGCCACGTACGTGTGGCTCAGGACACTGGGCGTCACCTGGTTCACCAGTCTCATCGGCCTGATCCTGCTGTCGACCAGCGCCGCCTTCGCCATGGAATTCCGTGGCTGGGAGATCGACAAACTCGTCGAGCCCGTCGTGTGCCTGCTCGCCGCCCTTGCCGCGTGGCATCGCCGCTGGCCCGCCTTCGTCGTCTTCGCCGCCCTGGCCGCCGCCAACCGCGAAACCGGCATCTTCGTGCCCTTCGTGGCGCTGGTCGCCGCCGACCCTGAATCGAATCCGCTGCGCACCCTGGTCCGCCGCCCGGCGTTCTGGCTGGCCTTGGCGATCTGCGCCGTCGAAGTCCTGGTGTTGCGCCACATCGCCCCGTCTCCGCATGTCACGCCGTGGGCGTACGCGACGCCCGTGCGCTTCGTGAACGTCCTCGGCGGCCTGTGCCTGCTGCCCGTCCTGGCCCTCGCCGTCGGTCGGGCGGCGCCGATCGGCCTGCGCTGGCTACTGTACGCGGTCACGCCCGTGTGGGTGCTGGTCGTGCTCGCCACCGAGCAGGTGGACCAGGGGTTCGTGCTGCTGGCGCCGCTGGCGGTGGTGTGGCTGCCAGTCAGCCTGCTTGGCGTGGAAGCACTGATTCGCGCGGCGCCACGACCAGACGTCGCTCGAGGCCCTGAAGCACCAGCGGCACGATGACCACCGTCAGTGGCGCCAGGTACATGATGCCCTCGCCCAGGCGCGCCGCCCAGATGTGAATCACAAACCACAGCGGCACCACGTACCAGAAGAGTCGACGTAAGAACGGGTCGACGTCGCGAATGGTCAGCAGCACGATGGCTGGCAGCAGGTTGATGGCGGCAAAGAAGAACGCCACCTGACCCGGCATGCGCAGGCTGCGCAGCACCATGCCCGTGCCCCAGTACGAGTCCTCGACGCGCGGCCGAGGTCCGTAATACGTATGGATCCCGAGATACACCAGGGCAGCCACAACCCAGGCGATCACCGCGGTGACGACCGCCGTGCGCCCGTGCCAGCCGTAGCGCGCCAGGATGAGGGTGGGGATGAACACGCTGGTCTCGCGATTGGCGACTGCCAGCACCATCAGTGGTGGGATCCAGCCGATGTGTCCGCCGAGCACCAGCAACGCGGCAATCAGGTAGAAGATCGTGTCGTCGAAGCGATCAAGGCTGAACGAGCTCGGTCCGATGACGCCCATGCTCAGGCTGATCAGTCCCGCGATCAGACAGATGCCGAGCAGTCGGGTGATCGGCCGCAGTCCGAGCTGGCCGTAATAGGCGTACGCCAGCAGCGAGATGACCAGCATCTGCACGAAGCGCAGCGCGTCAAAGGGCGGCAGGCCCTCGCCCAGTAAGGCCTTCAGACCCATCGCCAGGTACGGTGACAACACGCGGTACTGTGACAGGTCGCCACCCGTGCCGCTGACGACGCTGTTGACGCCTGCCAGCGCGACGCCGTTGGGATCGTAGCTGCGCAGCGTCACCTGCCAGCTGGCGAGCACCACGACGACGCCCAGTAAGGGCAGCTCGGTCAGGCTGAAGGGCAGCGCGGCCAGTCGGGTGCGCCAGTTGCCGCGCGCCAGCCGACCCGGGTGTTCGCTCAGCGTCAGGGCGGATGAATCTGCCATAACCCCGCGGCAGCCAACCATACTATAGGGAGTACATGCCCGCGAACCGAACCCTGCTCGCCGTCCACGCGCATCCTGATGATGAGTGCATCAGTACGGGCGGAATTCTCGCCCGCTATGCCGCAGAGGGCGCGCGCACCGTCCTGGTCACGTGTACCGATGGCGCCGTGGGCGAGATCAGCGACGCCGCGCTGGCGACGCCCGAGAACCTGGCCGAGGTGCGCTCGCGCGAGCTCGACGAGTCCGTGCGCGTGCTCGGCGTCAGCCGATCGGTCAGGCTGGGCTACCGCGATTCAGGCATGGCGGGCACTGCCGACAACGACGATCCACGCGCCTTTTTACAGTCGTCGTTCGACGAGGCGCTCGAGCGCGTCGTGCACGTGGTCCGTGAGGAACATCCCCAGGTCGTCGTGACGTATGACGAGCGAGGTGGTTACGGTCATCCGGATCACATCCGTGCGCATCAGCTCGCGGTCGCCGCGTTCGAGGCCGCTGGCGACGCCCGGCGGTTTCCCGACGCTGGGCCGGTCTGGGCGCCGAGCAAGCTGTACTACGCGGTCATGCCCCGCTCGGCGATGCGCAGCTTCGGCGACCGCTTGCGCGCGGCCGGGGTCGAGGTGCCGTTCCAGGAGATTCGCGACGACGAAGAGCTGCCATTCGGGGTGCCCGACGAGCTCGTGACCACGTTCGTGGACGTCTCGGCGTACGTCACGGCCAAGCGCGATTCGCTTGTTGCGCACCGCACCCAGATGGGCCCTGACGAGTTTTTCATGCGCATCCCCGAGGCGGTCTTCGGCGAGGTCTTCGGCCGCGAGACGTTTCAGCGCGTGGTCGGCTCGGGGCCGGTGCCCGAGGACGACCTCTTCGCAGGCCTCTAAACCCGTGGCCAGCCTCCAGCCGCGGGATCTGCCGTCGATCGATCGCCTGCTGCAGAACGCCAGGCTCGCCACGCTGCCGCGCGAGCTGACGCTCCGGGCCGCGCGCGACGTGCTCGACGAGGCCCGCCGCGCAACCCGCGACGGCGGCTGGGGCTTCACCCTCGACGACCTGCCGCGACTCGTCGAAGACCGGGTGGCAGACGCCACGCGGCCGCGCCTGCGGCCGGTCCTGAACGCCTCGGGCGTCATCATCCACACCAACCTGGGTCGGGCGCCGCTGAGCCCAGCCGCCCTCGAGGCCGCCGCGACAGCCAGCACTGGATATTCGAACCTCGAATACGATCTCGACAAAGGTGAGCGCGGCTCGCGCCATAACCTTGTCACCGACCTGCTGCGGCGGCTCACCGGCGCCGACGACGCGCTGGTCACCAACAACAACGCCGCCGCGATGCTGCTGATCCTCTCGGCGCTCGGCAACGGGCGCGAGGCGATCATCTCGCGCGGCCAGCTGGTCGAGATCGGCGGCGGCTTCCGCATCCCCGACGTCATGCGCCAGTCGGGCGTCAACCTGGTTGAGGTGGGCACCACCAATCGCACGTATGCCGCCGATTTCGAGGCGGCGATCACCTCCGAAACCGCCCTGCTGCTGCGCGTACATGCCTCGAATTTCCTGCAGGTCGGCTTCGTGCACCAGCCGTCACTCGAAGAGCTTGTCAGCGTGGGCCGAGTCCACGGGCTGGCCGTGGTCGACGATCTCGGCTCGGGCTCGCTGTTGGACACCGCGCGCTTTGGTCTGGGGCGCGAGCCGATGGTCCAGAGCAGCGTGGCCGCGGGCATGACTCTGGTGGCCTTTTCGGGCGACAAGCTGCTGGGTGGTCCGCAGGCCGGTATCGTCGTCGGCGCCGCCAGCGAAGTCGGCCGGCTGCGACGGCATCCGCTGATGCGCGCGATCCGGCCCGACAAGCTGACGCTGGCCGCGCTGGGCGCAACGCTGCTGCAGTACACCCGTGGCGAGGCCGAAAGTGAGGTCCCGGTCTGGCGCATGATCGCCGCCGCGCCCGAGGAGCTCCATACCCGCGCGCAGACACTCGCCGACCACCTGGGCGGCGAGGTGGTCCAGACAGGCTCGGCCATCGGCGGCGGCCTGCTACGCGCCGAGGTGGTGCCGACCCGCTCGGCCATCGGCGGCGGCTCCCTGCCCGGCCAGACGCAGCCCAGCTGGGCGGTCGGCCTCACGCACGCCTCGGCCGACGCCCTGGCGGCGGCCCTGCGTCGCGCCGATCCACCGGTGATCGCCCGGATCGATGACGGCCGCGTCCTCCTGGATCTCCGTTCGGTCCTGCCCGAACAGGACGCGCAGCTCGAGCAGTCGGTGCGGGCGATGCTGTGAGAGTCATCGGCACCGCCGGCCACGTCGACCACGGCAAGTCGACGCTGATTCGCGCCCTGACTGGCATCGATCCGGATCGACTCCAGGAAGAAAAAGAACGCGGGATGACCATCGACCTGGGCTTTGCCTGGCTGCGGCTGCCCGATGGCCAGGAGGTCTCGATCGTGGACGTGCCGGGTCACGAGCGATTCATTCACAACATGCTGGCCGGCGTTGGCGGCATCGACATCGCTTTGCTGGTGATTGCCGCCGACGAAGGCGTCATGCCCCAGACGCGCGAGCACGTCGCCATCCTCGACCTGCTCGGGATCTCGAACGGCGTGGTGGCCCTGACCAAGCGCGACCTGGTCGACGACGACTGGCTCGAGCTGGTGCAGGCCGACGTCGAGGAATTTCTGTCCACCACGAGCTTGCGCGACGCGCCGATCGTGCCATGTTCGGCGACCACTGGCGCCGGGCTCGACACGCTGCTCGGCGTCGTCCAGGAGCTGCTGCGCAAAGAGCGCTCACGGCCGAATACCGGTCGCCCGCGCCTGCCCATCGACCGCGTCTTTACCGTGGCCGGCTTCGGCACCGTGGTCACCGGCACGCTGATCGACGGCGAGATGCACCTGGGCCAGGAGCTCGAGGTCCAGCCCGGAGGGCTGCGCTCGCGGGTGCGAGGACTGCAGAGCCACCGCAAGAAGCTCGAGACGGTGCCCGCCGGTACGCGGACGGCCATCAACCTGACCGGGCTGGCGGTCGAGGACCTGCATCGCGGCCAGGTGCTGGCCAGTCCGGGCAGTCTCAAGCCGACGCGCGCGGTCGACGCGCGGCTCCGGTTGATCCGCGATGGGCACCCGATCCGGCACAACACCGAAGTCAGCTTCCATACGGGCGCTGCCGAAACGCT
>JAFAWJ010000898.1 GCA_019242065.1 Chloroflexota bacterium | reverse complement strand
AGGACGCCGGCGATCAAAATCGGCACCGCCGATTGCCAGCGTCGGGTGCGGGCCACCACGAGCGCTGCCAGCCCGAGCGACAGCGCCGTGTGGTAACGCGGCTTCGGCACAGATTCTGGCTGTGCGCTAACTCAGAGCATTCGTGTGGGCCACATGAGGGTGCGCCACATGTGGGCGACGGGGCTGCCGTCGAAGCCCAGGCCTTCTTCGGGCTGGCGGAAGTTGCGCCCCAGCACGTCCTCGAAGTCTTCGAGCTGCACACTCACGTTCGGATCGAACGAGTACAGGTCGTTCACGCAGATCTGGCGGCTGGTCATGTACCACTTGTGCTTTAGCGCTTCCTGATACGCCTTCTCGATGTACGGCTCAGGCTTGTAGTCGGCGCCGAAGTTGCGGATGTACTGCTCGGGGTACGGATAACCCACCGACTCGTCGGGGTAAAAGCGCAGCGCCTGGTGGTAGCGGATGGCCCAGCTGATCTCTTCGTCGACGTACGGCTCGATCAGCTGCGCGCCCCAGTAGCCGTGATCGGCCTGGATGAAGCCCGCCACGGCGATGTCGTGGAGCAGACACGCGGCGACGACTTTGTCCGGGAAGCCGTTCTTGCGCGCCAGATTGGCGCTCTGGAGCAGATGCTGGACACCGCCCTGGCGCAGCCGCTGGCGGTAGAAGTCCAGGATGCCCGGTTTGGCAGGCATGGCCGGCAGCCGCGGATCGGCGCCCTGCAGCATGTGCTGGCCTGGCTTGAGCGGTGGGCGCACCATGCCGACGCGGGGGTCGACGTCGCCCATGGTGTACAGGGGCGACTTGCTGGGGACGCGGTCGAGCGTCTGCATCATTTGCTCTTCGAGCTCGTCGGCTCGCTCGGAAATAGACCTGGACTGGCCCGCTGGGTCGGCTGTCTGTGTCATGCCTGATTCACCCCTCTTAATAGGCGCTGCTTGCTCTTTCGCCACTGTAGCAAACCCACATGGGATGTATTCCGGTTGGCTCGTACTATGTCGACAGATGAGTACTGCTACACCTGAGGTGCTGGCCGCCCTCTCTGAACCTGAGGAGCGCGTCGAGGCGCGGCTCAAGGTTCGCGGCGTTGCCCGCTACGCGGCGGACGCCTCACAGCCGGGCATGCTGTGGTCCGCCATCCTGTACAGCCCGCTGGCGCACGCGCGCATCACGCGCGTCGACGCCACCCGCGCCCGCCAGCTGAACGGCGTGCACGCCGTGCTCACCGGCGACGACCTCGGCGACGTGCTGTGGGGCCGCCGCATCCGTGACTGGCCGCTGCTGGCCCGCGATCGCGTCCGCTTCATCGGCGATCGGGTGGCGGTGGTCGCCGCCGAGACGCCCGACCTGGCGCGGCAGGCCGTCCAGGCCATCGAGGTCGACTACGAAGAGCTCCCGGCCGTCTTCGATCCGCTGGAAGCCCTCAACCCTGACGCGCCCGTCCTGCACGCCGACGGCGAGAGCTACGCGCTCTTTGGTCCTGGCCAGCGTGCGCCGCGCGCGCACCCGAACGTGCAGGGGACGCAGGCCGTCCACAAGGACGACGCCGATATCGACGCAATCTTTCGCGGCGCGCCCCGGGTGTTCGAGCACACCTTGACCACGCCACGCGAGCACCAGGGGTTCATCGAGCCGCCGGGCAGCCTGCTGTGGATCGACGCCGACGAGATCGTCCATGTCGTGTGTACCAACAAGATGCCGTTCGGCATGCGCGATCAACTGATGACGGTGGCCGGTGTCGACGAAGGGCGGATCGACGTCGACGCGAATTTCGTCGGCGGTGATTTCGGCGGCAAAGGGCAGGTCTACAACGAGCTGCTGAGCTATTTCCTGGCGCGCGCCACGGGGCGACCCATCAAGTCGGTGATGACCTACGCGGAGTCGTTGACGACCCATAACTCGCGCCATTGGTCACACATGACGTTGCGCTCGGCGGTCGATGCCGAGGGGCGTTTCCTGGCGCACACGATGGACGTGGTCTTCGACGGTGGCGCATATGCCGCGACCAAGATCGGCCCGGGCGTGCTGCCGGGCGGCGTCTTCCAAGGCATGGCGCCGTATCGGGTGCCGCACGTGCGCATGGAGGCTCGCGCCGTCTACACCAACACGATGCCGGGCGGGATCATGCGCTCGCCGGGTGAATTGCAGGGGGTGTGGGCCGCGGAGTCGCACGTGGATCAGATCGCACGCGAGCTGGGGTTGGATCCCATCGAGTTTCGACTGCGCAACGTCACCCACGACGGCGATACCGACGTCACCGGTGCCCGGGTGCATATGCCACAGGGCGCCGCGGTGCTCGAACGTTTGCGAGCCGAGCTCGCGCACGCCGAAAGCACAACCGGCGGGCCCGCGGATGCCTCACTCCGGTACGGGCGGGGTATCGGTCTGGGAACGCGGCACGTGGGCGACGGTCGCTCCCAGATGCGCGTCACCCTGCTGCCAGACGCGCGCGTCCAGGTCGAAGTTGGTTTACCCGATCAGGGCGCGGGCTCGCACACCGTGGCGCAGCGCGTCGTCGCCGCTTCGCTTGGCGTCTCGGCCCAGCGCGTCAGCGTCAAATATGCGAGCACGCTCGACGGCGTGTTCGATTCGGGCGCTGGCGGCAGCAAGAGCACCCATGCGATTGGCGCGGTGGCTATGCAAACTGGGGCCGAGCTCAAGGATCGACTGGAGGAGCTGGCTGCCGAGGTGATGGGCTGGCCGGCGGACGCGATCCACCTGACTGGCGACCGCTTTGTGGCGGGCAATGACAGCGCTCCCTTCGACGAGGTCGCCGGCCGGATTGCTCGCGGCGCGCCGGTGCAGGTCGAAGGCACGCACACCCCGGAGCCGGGCCACGCCGAGGGCGTTGGCGACGCCAACTTCACCGCGTTCGCCATCGATGTGGCCGTCGACCCGGATACGGGTGAGGTGCGCGTGCTCGACGTCCTGCAGGTGGTGGACGTGGGCACGATCATCAATCCGGTCGCCCACGAGGGGCAGCTCAAGGGTGGCTTTGGCTTTGGGCTCGGCGCCGCGCTCATGGAGGACCTGGCGACACAGGACGGGCGGGTGCTCACGCCGAGCCTGGGGGACTACAAGCTGCCGACGCAGATGGACATGCCGCCACATCGTCTGGTGCATGTGGAGTCGGTCGGGCCGGGGCCGTTCGGGGCCAAGATGGCCGGCGAGCTCAGCAATTGCGCGGTGGCGCCGGCGGTGGCCAATGCCGTGTGCGACGCCGTCGGTGCACGGCTCACGGCGTTGCCCGTGACGTCCGAAGCCGTGTTGCGGGCGCTGGGCAACGTCTGATGGCCG